>CAMBEX010000062.1 GCA_945865865.1 Bdellovibrio sp. ZAP7 | reverse complement strand
CGCGGATGCTGACTCTTTTTGGCGATGTGGCTACTGAACTTTTGATTCGATTGGATGGCGACGAGGGCCTGTTTCGGGCCTACGAAACCGTAGAGTTTTTAGCGCCCGTTTATGCCGGAGATTACATCGAGGCCGTTGGCAGGATTGTTCACATCGGAAAGACCTCCCGCAAGATGGAGTTTGAGGCGCGAAAGGTGATTCAACCTCTCTCGGTGGACCGGGGAGGAGTTGCAGTGAGTTCGGCCGAAGTCCTTGAAAAGCCTGTCGTGGTCTGTCGAGCGATTGGCACCTGCGTGACCCCCGCCGCTCTTCAGCGATCCGGCAGTCATAAGAGTTAAACGAAATCCCGATGGAGCGCGCCCAAGATCATTACGATTGGATTGTTTTGGGAGATCACCCGACAGCGCTCCTCAGCGCGGCGTTGGTGGCAAGACTTGGGCTTTCAGTGCTGGTGGTTCCGCTTTCTCCCAGTACTCGAGCGCGCGTTTCTCAATCCGGGCAATGCTTGGATCCTGAGTCGAACTGGGTTCCTGGAGCCTTGACTGGAGCTGGACTCTTTTCAACCTGTCTCGCAGGACTCGGGATCGCGCCCGCAGAACTTGCGCGAATTCGCAGAGATCCGGTTTCCTGCCAGGTCCTCACGCATTCCCACCGAATCAGTTTGTCGTCGGAGGGAGAGTTTTTTTCGCGAGAGCTGAACAGGGAATTCGGAGCCCAGGCAAAAGGTCTTGGACTGGTCGATGCGCTGGCGGCGGGTCAAAATGAGTGGCTGGCGTACTGGAAAAATCTTCCGGAGGCCATGCGCATCACGCGTGATGAAGGCGGGGTAAAGCGTAGCAAGGGATTGATGACGTCACCCCGAGATCTGCAAATAGAGCTGCAAAAAAAACAACCGTCAGCTGCAGCGGTGTGGGCGGATTCTCGCGCGAGTGTTTCAGAATTGGCAAATCGAAGCGGACTGCCTGTGCTTCAAGAGGTTTGTTCGGGGCTTTGGTATGGAATGGTCGGAAGCGAAAACCCTGATCCGCGCGCCGCTGAATTTTTAAAGGCATTGGCGACATCATTTTCTTCGGCGTCATTTGTAGGTGGCGCGACAGCGTTTCGAAATTTTCTCAAACTCTTGGCCACGCGATTAGGAGCTCGAGTCGAATCCGAGGTGGATTGCCGGCGGATTTTTGTGGATCGAACCGGATTTCTGGGAGTGCAGATGGCCCATAGTGGAACGGTCATCTCAGGACATGGGTGCTTGTTGGGCGCCTCGCTGGATCACGCACGCAGCCATCTTTCGGAATCCGGAGAGGCTTGGAACAAAAAATTAAAAGCATCTCCCAAGCCTGAGGGTTGGCGCATGACCCTGGCGCTCACGGTCAATGCAGAGGCGATCCCTCCGGGAATGACTTCGCGGAATTTTTGGAAGGAGCCTGGAGCGCCAGTGCTTGAAATCGAAACGGCAAATCCCGCTGACTATGGAGTGATGAATCCTGGAGCAAAGCTCGTTTTTTTACGTACTGTGATGCCATTTTCCGATGAATCACTCGATCCGCGTTACCAAAGACTGATGGCGGGGCGCATGTTTCGCAAACTGACCGAAATCATGCCGTTCGTGGAGTTTCACGTAAAACGAGTTTATCCGGACTTTCACGTAGAGTCGTCTCTGGCAGATTTTTCTGAAGCCTACGGGTTCAAGAGTCTGGACGAGATCCCGGAGAGTCTCAGGGTGATTTCAAAAAATGGCGTCTCCTCGCGATCCGGAGTTGAGGGGCTATTTTTGGCCACCGGTGAGGCCTATCCCGAGAACGTCGGCATGGGTCCGTTGGTTGCCGCGCTCGAAGCAACGGCTTGGGTGGCGCATCGAGCCGGATTACCCGGACCATTTTTAGAATCCACACGTTAGTCTCCCTCTATGAAGATCGTTCTTTTTCATCCCACCCTTCTTCCGGCTCGAAATTACGGTGGGGTTGAACGCGTTGTGCTTTGGCTCGCGCGGGGTCTCGTGGAGCTGGGTCATGAGGTTTGGGTGGGCGCACTTCAGGGCAGCCAGATGCCAGCGGGTGTAAATCTCATCGAGATGGATCCCAAGTTAAAAAGTGCCTGGGCGCTTTTTGAAAAGCTTCCTGCCGGAGTGGATCTCATTCACTTTATGGCTCCTCCGGAGCCGCGAGTTTTTGAAAATCTTCCGTGCGCTGGAATTCTGACTGTTCATGGCAATGGCAAACCCGGCGAGATTTTTCCAGAAAACACCGTGTTTCTTAGCGCCGATCATGCGCGAAGACACGGCAGCAAATGTTTTGTGCACAACGGGATCGATCCTTCTGAAGTCGAGTGCACGCCCGACCAAAAAGACGATTATTTTCTTTTTTTATCCAAGACCAGTTGGAGAGTTAAAAATCTGCGCGGAGCGATGCGCCTCTGTTCCCAGGCGCAGGCAAAACTCAGAATCGCGGGCGGTAATCGGCCACTCTGGCCGAGGCTTCGGGCGGCCGTGGATCCGCGGATGCAGTGGCTCGGACCAGTGGGCGGCGCACGAAAAGCCTGGGCGCTTTCACGCTCAAAAGCCCTAGTTTTTCCGGTATTATGGGATGAGCCTTTTGGGCTCGTGGTCGTCGAAGCGCTCATGTCGGGGACTCCTGTTATTGCGTCACCGCGGGGGAGTATTCCCGAGCTCGTGTCCACTGAAGTCGGTGCCACTCCTCAATCGGAAGCTGAGTGGGTCGAATGGTTAAGTATGGGCAAACTTCCCTGGAAGCCCGAGCGTTGCAGGGAGTGGGCAATCGAGCATTTTCATTATAGAAGGATGTCCGAATCCTATCTCACGCTTTATCAGAAACTTTTGGCAGGAAAAAAGCTCACAGACCCAGCGGGTCCGGCAGCAACCTAGGAGTCATCGCATGATTGCACGTTACAGCAGGCCTGAAATGACTGAAATTTGGAATGACCGCCGTCGTTACCAAGTTTGGCTTGAGGTTGAACTTGCCGTTTGCGCGGAGCTTGCTCGCGAAGGAATTATCAGTCGCACGGATTGGAAATTGCTCGAAAAGAAGGCGCGTGCGCTTTTGAAAAAAGGCGGTGTGGATCCCAAGCGAGTCGAGGCACACGAAAAGGTCACCCGTCACGACATCATTGCTTTTACGACTGCGGTAGCCGATGAGATCGGACCCATTTCTCGTTACGTTCACTTTGGTCTGACTTCATCGGATGTCGTGGACACTGCGCTCTCACTCACGATTCAAGAAGCGGGTGTGCAGCTTCAAAGCGAAATCGAGACCTTGCTCGACACCCTCAAGAGCAAGGCGATCCGGTACAAAAAACTTGCGACGATCGGAAGGTCGCATGGAATTTTTGCTGAACCCACCTCCTTTGGCCTAAAGTTTTTGGGTTGGTACTCGGAGTGGAAGCGCAATCTTGAACGCCTCGATCGTGCGCTCGAAGGGCTTCGTGTCGGCAAACTTTCGGGAGCCGTCGGAGTCAACGCGCACTGGAGCCCCGGCTTCGAGGAAAAAGTTCTGAAATCACTGGGACTGAAGCGCGAACCGGTGAGCACGCAGGTGATTCCCCGCGATCGGCACGCCGAGTTTTTCTGTGTGATCGCGCAGTGTGGGTCGTCGATTGAACGAATGTGCGTGGAACTCAGACATCTTCAGCGTTCCGAAGTGAACGAGGTGATGGAAGGTTTTTCTCGAGGCCAGAAGGGCTCGAGCGCCATGCCGCATAAACGCAATCCGATTTCGGCAGAAAATCTTTCGGGCTGTGCGCGTTTATTGCGCTCTTATGCGCTGGCCGCGCTTGAAAATGTTCCGCTCTGGCACGAGCGCGATATCAGTCATTCTTCGGTGGAGCGGGTGGCGTTTCCGGATGCAGCCATTCTTTTGGATTATGCGCTTGATCGAATGAACGGGGTATTGAGTGATCTGGTCGTGCGTGAGGAGCAGGTTCGCGCCAATCTTGCCAAGGCCGGAAGCACCGTTTTTTCGGGCCACTACCTTTTGGCGTTAGTGCGGGCTGGCGCAACACGAGAGCACGCGTATGCCTGGATTCAACAGTGCGCACTTCAATCGCTCGAAGGCCGCGGTGAATTCACGGAGCTGCTCTCTAAAAACAGCAATGTCGCTCGCCTTTTGGGGAGTAAAAAAATCCAGCAATTGGCGTCGAGTGACTACCAGCTTCGGCACGTCGAAGAGATTTTCAAAAAGGTGTTACAATCGAGTTCATGAGACTCGGACGGCGGGGCCAAACCTCGCTTGAATACATCCTCGTGATGTCCGTGGTGGTCACCCTGGCCATCATCGCGTTCAAAACTTTGCGACCCCAACTCACCCAGCTTTTTGATCAGCGAGTGAAAGCGATCGAAGAGCAGTTTTTTAAGGCAGGTGGATTTCACCGGCTTCCCGTTCGGCGTTAAGGGGGCAAATGGATTGGCTAACTTGGGGATTGGGGGGGGGGGCTAAATCAGTTAGCCAATCCATTTGTTACTCCTACCTAGAGCAATCGCGATGCCAGGCACGGTGCTGCAAAGTAAATCCTGCTATTTCAATGGTTTAGCTGTCTGGCGCAGACGTTACGTCGGTCTTTTCCCTCGCGTGAGTCTGCCCAAAATTTAGGCACTCCCTCCCGTTTGGGTTCTAACTCGCTGTAACTATTCAAAAAAAAGCTCAACGGTCAGGTCTCACACCTGTCCATTTTTTAGACACCTTTGGGGAGGTCTTTTTTTCTGGGATCGGTGGGTTCAGTCGATTTTTTAGTGAGGTGGTTTTTTCATGCTCGCGCCAAAAGTCTGGAGGCGAACCGGGACTAGTTGAATTGCCTGCTCCGGTATTCGGTAGGGCACACCGAGCCCACTCAGCGCTAAGTAGCTGATTTTACAGTGACGCAATGCGTGAAAAAAGAACTAGTCAAATGGTATGTCAATTGCTAAAAGCGCACACTGCAAGGCAACAAATTAGGCAAGGCAGCAAATTGCGCAAGGCAGCAATTTGATTTTTTTAGGAGAACTCGGTTCATGAACAACTTGAAAAGTGCGTGTGTGCAAAACTCAGAACGTTATTGGCCTCAGAGTTTTGGCGTAGTGGCAGGAGCCGCCCTTTTTGCGAGCCTGTTTTTGCTGCCAACAGCTCGGGGTGAGTTGGTGGTCGGTTCGACCTCTGACGCTCCAGCAGCCGTGGCAACCGAGCAGTACAGCGCGATTCAGGACGAAGGATCGCAGCCTCAGTTTGAAGACCGCGAGTCCACTCGCGAGGCTTTAACCGTTTCAGACAAAGTCCGCGTGACTCAACAGTCTGTTCAACCCGTTCAGCCAGTTTTGATTCAACAGCCGCCGGTTCTTCCGGTTCAATACATTCAAGTGGCCCCACCCCAGCAGATCGCTCAAGAGTCTGTCGCAGTGACCTCAGCTGCCTCGGTGGGACCCGAGAGTTTTTCGAGAACTGAACTCATGCGGGAGCGGCGCGCGCGCGAAGAAGTTAAAAACGAGGACACACTTCAAGAGCGTCTTGAGGAACTTCGTTTGATTGACGAGAAAAAGAGAGCTGAACAAGTTTTGGGCTTGGTGCCTGGCGCTCCTGCGCCAGTTGCGATTCAAGCACCGGCAGCACCGGCTCTGGTGGAACAGCAAGTCGTGGTTCCAGTAACCGAACGCCCAGGTCAGGTTGTTGAGCCTATGTTGGTGGCCTCTGCCTCTCCTTTAGTCATGGGAAGCTCTTCGGTAACTGCTTTTTCGGGTGACGATTCTGATCAGGCCATTGTTTACATTCAGCCTCGCGGCGGACTTTCCAACATCAACCAAAGCGAAGCGTATCAGGTCGAAGGACGCTACTCGGCAGGAGTAGGTCTAGGCGTTTCGGTCAGCGATAATCTCAGCTTTGAACTGGGTTACGACTACCACGAATATGCAGTGGCTCTGAACAGCGCCACAGCCATGGGACTGGGCGCTTATCTCAATCCTTATGGAATCAGTTCTCCTAATCAGGCCAACCGAACGGGAGCGCTGAAGCAGAATACCGTCGAAGCGGGATTGAAGCTCCATTTCTTGGGTCCAAATGCGCGGCTTCGTCCGTTTATTGGCGGTGGTGCGGCTTATTCCAAGAGTTTTCTGAATTACGATCAACGCATATTAAATCTCATGCGCAATACGTACAGCCCAAGTCTTCAAGACTACGAAGTGAGCCAGTTTTTGGGCCAGGCTTCGGCAGGATTTGACGTGCGATTGAGTCGCAGCGTTTCAGTTGGCGCGGTGTTCAAGTACTACACCGTGTTGAACTCCAGACAAAATCAGGACCTGAACAATCAGGCTCTTTACGGTTACTCTCCGGCTGCGTCAGCCTATGGAGTTTACGGAAGTCCTTACACGAGTATTTCGGACGCTGATAAACAGTTTGTCGGTGGGTCATTGGCTGAACTGAGTTTTTACTCGGTGCTGGGCGGCGTGACGTTTACTTTCTAGGCGATCGGTTGATTGCGCGGCTGCGTCCGCATTCTGACGCTCAATTTTATGGGTGGGTTCTCAGCCAATCGGCTTGAGGTCCCGCCCATTTTTGTTTTATTCTTTTCCTGTACTTAGCATTTTCTAGAAACGATTCGTTCAATAGGACTCATCCAAAGCGAGCTGTGGAGCGCTTTCGAGAAGGCCCACAGGAGAGCGCGCATGGCCGTATTTCGCTTAGAAGATCTTTCAGCAACTGCGGGAGCCAAGCTTTGGACCCTGACCTTTGATCTCCCCGGTGAGAAGGTTAACAAGCTCAACCGCCAGGTCATGGGGGAGCTCGAGTCCCTGCTCAATGAGCTTCACGGACTTTCTGAAAAACAAGTGATTGATGCGCTGATTGTGCGTTCTGGAAAACCTGGAAACTTTGTCGCTGGCGCTGACATCACGATGATTCAAGCGGCACAAGGCGCTGTCGAAGCAGAAGCGCTATCGCGTGCGGGACAAAAACTTTTGGATCGTTGGGAGGATCTTCCGTTTCCAACCGTCATGGCAGTCAATGGCGCCGCACTGGGCGGCGGTTGCGAGTGGTCCTTGGCCAGTTCTGCGATCGTGATGTCGGATGACTCGAACGCGCGCATCGGGCTCCCAGAAGTGATGTTAGGAATTATTCCGGGTATGGGCGGTTGCGTGCGTCTCCCGCGCAAAGTGGGACTGGTAACGGCACTCGAGATGATTTTGGCTAGCAAAAATCTAAACGGCGAACGCGCCTATAAAGCAGGACTAGCCGAAGCGGTCTTGCCGAAAGAAAATTTTGAGCAGTCAGTATTCGCTTGGGTTCGCGCCAATCTTTCTGCTCTCAAGGCCGGCGATCGCATCGCCAAGAAACCCAAGCTCGCAGGAACCGGAGGCCCGCTCGGGGTGCTGATGGAAAAAACTCCGATAGGCCGCGCGATCATGCTCAAAAAAGCGCGCGACGGAGTGCTTGCTAAAACCAAGGGCAATTATCCCGCGCCACTCGAAGCGATCGAAGTGCTTTCGGATACCTCTGGATGTTTCGGCTCCAAACTTCGTGGACAGGATCGGCAAAAGGCGATGGAGCGCGAGGCACGTGGGTTTGGCCGGTGTGCCGACACCGAGGTCTCACGCAATTTGATTCAGGTCTTTTTTCTTACCGAAGGCGTTAAAAAATCCAAGGGAGTGTCGGCCGAATCGGGCGTAACTGCTCGGACTGTGCGTTCCAGCGCAGTACTAGGAGCTGGAGTGATGGGGGGCGGGATCGCTCAACTCTTTGCCGATAAGAATGTGCCTGTGCGGATGAAGGACCTGAACTCACAGGCACTGGCAATCGGGATTCAAGCGGCCACCAAGATCTGGCAAAAACTGGTGCAAACTCGCAGAATTTCTCAACGAGAGGCGCTTCAAAAACTGAATCATATTTCGCCAGTCCTGGATTTTTCGGGCTTTGGCAATACGGACCTTGTGGTTGAGGCGATTCTTGAAAAGCTCGACGTTAAGCAAAAAGTTTTTCAGGAGCTTGAAAACCATGTTCGCCCCGACTGCGTGATCGTGACCAACACTTCTTCGCTTTCCGTTACGGCAATGCAAAAAGTGATGAAGCATCCCGAGCGTTTTGCCGGGATGCATTTTTTCAATCCTGTTCATAAGATGCCTCTCGTTGAGGTGATCAAAGGCGAGCAGACTTCCGACGAGGCCGTCTCGACCGTTTTTCAGTTTTGTAAATTCGTTGGAAAAACTCCGATCGTCGTCAAAGACGTTCCGGGCTTTTTGGTCAACCGACTTTTGTTGCCCTATCTGAACGAAGCCACATTCTTGGTCGCAGATGGCGCTCCCGTCGAAGAATTGGATGCGGCGATTCTCAAATTCGGAATGCCGATGGGCCCGATGGAGCTCATTGACGAGGTCGGAATCGATGTGGGCGACAAGGTCGCGCATATTCTTTACGAATCCTATGGCGCGCGCATGGCTGTTTCGGATCTCAATTCTAAGGTCGTTACCTCCGGAAGATTAGGTAGAAAAAACGGCAAGGGTTTTTACATTTATGAACCCGGCAAGCCCAAGCGCTTTGATTCCACGATTTACGAAGTGCTGGGCGTCAAGCCCAAGAGCGGCTTGATTTCGGAGCAAGAGATGGTGGATCGTTGCATGCTGCCGATGATCAACGAGGCTGCCAGGTCTCTCGATGAAAACGTGGTCGCAACACCCGGAGAGGTGGATCTCGGAATGATCATGGGTACTGGATTTCCACCCTTTCGCGGGGGGCTTTTGCGATATGCCGACACGTTGGGAGCTGCGGAGCTTTTGGAGCGTCTCAAGAAGTATGAAGCTCGATTTGGCGCGCGATTTGAGCCAGCTCCCGGAATCGTTCGACGGGCTAAGAGTGGGCAGAAGTTTTACTCCTGAGTGAGAGGGTCGATTTTGAAAACCAATACTGGCGCATTCAAACATCTTTGGCTCAGTCCTTGGACGCGGTGGGTGGGTTTTCGCTATCTGATGTCCAAGAAAAATTCGCGCTTTTTGAGCTTCATCACGATTCTTTCGATGATGGGTGTGGCTCTGGGCGTGAGTGCGATGATCGTGGTCATGTCGGTGATGGATGGTTTTGAGTCTGAGCTCAAAAAGCGCCTCATGACCTCGGATCTTCATATTTTGGTTTCGCCCTCGCCGGAGGTTCCTGGTTTTGATCGTGGGTTTGTCTCAAAGACCTCTGTGCCTGACAGTCTGGTTGAAAGTGTGCGAGCGGAAAACCCGCAAATCGAAGGCTTTTGGCCACTCGTAAGCACTGAGGTGATTTTGAAAGTCGGGCGCAAGGTCACCGGAGTGGTGTTCAAAGGCGTTACGAAAGAGCGGATGGACAAACTCCGAACTCAGGTGACCGAAGCTGCGGAGCCCACTTTTTTGGTCGATCGGGTGAACGGTGAAGAGATCCGGTTGCCTCGGATCTTAATTGGCCAAGAACTCGCTAACCAATTGGGAGTGATCCCTGGGGATCGTGTGACTTTGATTTCACCTACTGAGACCGAAGGTCCCATGGACGCGGTTCCTCGTTTGAAGCGTTATGCCGTCGAAGGCGTGTATAGCTCCGGGTTGCCAGAGCAGGAGCTTCACACGATTTACGCGACCGACACTGTAGTGCGCTCATTTCTGCGCCGCGCAGACGCGGTTTCTCAGTGGGAGCTCACGGTGAGTGATTTTGAAACGGCTTCTGTGATCGCGGAAAAACTCGCGCCCAAGCTGCCGGGTTTCAAAGTACAGGACTGGATTCAGCTCAACTCGCATCTTTTTGCTTCGCTCAAACTTGAGCGTGTTGCGATGTTTGTGATTTTGGCTTTTATCGTCGTCGTCGCATCGTTCAATATCGTGACGACGTTGACCTTGATGGTGCTCGAAAAAAAGAAAGAGATTTCTATTTTGAAAGCCATGGGAGCACGCAGCTCTCAGATTGCCGCGGTTTTTCTGGCCGAGGGCGCATTTATTGGCGCCATTGGTGTGGGCGGTGGCGCAGTTTTGGGATTTATTTTGTGCTCTGTTCTCAAGCGCTACGACATCATTCAGCTCCCGGATGTCTACTATGATCGTTCGCTGCCGGTAACCTTTGAGCCCATGTACTATCTCCTGATCTCAGTTTCGGCTTTAGTGATCGTGCTTTACGCCTGTCTTTATCCGAGTAGGCGCGCGGCGAGGCTCAATCCATTGGATGGAATTCGGTTTGGGTAGCTGCATTCGAAATTTATTTCGGATCAAGAGAGTGTTTTTTTTCGCGCTTGCGATTTTCAGTTTTTCGGCGAGCGCGCAAGCGAGTATTCGTTCAGCGTGCCGCATTTTTTTGATTCCTGGAGCCTTTCACGGCAGCAGCCTTTCGGCGCGATTTTTTCTGTCCGAAGAAGACTATTTCCGAGATTATCGTGAGTTTTTTGCGGCTCAGGGCTGTGAAATGGGGCGTGCTCAGTTTCCAGCGGATGCCACGATCGAGGAGCGGGCCATGGTGCTTCGCGATCAAGTCGGGCGATTTCGATCGGGAGTTTCTGCGCCTGTTGTTTTGATTGCACACAGTCAAGGGGGGCTTGACGCGCGTTTTGCGCTTAAGACACTCAAGCTTAAGGGAGTGAGTGCGCTCATCACCATCGGAGTTCCGCATCATGGGACGGAGCTTGCGCATTGGGTAAAGCGTCAACGCGAGTCACGTTCACTCATTTATTGGATTTTTCGCACGGGTGGTTATGACTTGGATGCCCTTTCGTTTGCGGGTGAAATGACGCCTGGGTTTTTGCGCGAAAAGGCCTCCTATTTTGAAGCGATTTCGGGTGTTCACTACGCCTCGGCGCGCGGACGGTGCGACAGCGGTTGTCATTGGGCTCTTCGTGCGTTGGCGTGGTGGGTTGAGATTCCGCCCGGCGACGGTCTGATGAGCGTAGATTCGCAGCGTTTTGGTGATGATCTTGGGCTTTACAATTTGGACCATATTTCTGAGGTGGGAGCGGATCCTGCAAGACTCCAGGCAAATGCCGAAAGGCGTCGATTCTTGGAGCGTGCGTTTGAATATCTCAAAGCATCTGGTTCAATTGGGGTGGGGACGGGCGGGGTTTTTTAAGCCTGTTGTCGCGGTCGTCTTTTTTTTTGCAGGAGTCGAAGTGCTGTGTCCCGGTGTGGCACGCGCATCCGCATTTTGGTCGAGTGAAAACTGTGTGAACTCCGAGACGGGTGCGCTGCATCTTCGGCCGTCGTCAGAAGTTTTGGCCCAGACCCAAGTTCTAAAGGCCGCGGCAGGTGAACTTGAAAAGCGATTTTCAGTGGGGCTTTTTTCAAAGATCGGCCCGGGTGATGAAATCGTACTCGACGGCGAGGACCTGAGGTATTTTCTCAAATCTTTTGGAAAGGATTCTGAACCGGTTTCAGAAGACCTGCTTGCTCGTTTTGTTGAGGCGAGACTCAGACCGACCCAAGAGCTCTTAATGATTTCTATTCGGTTTGACCGGAGCTTCATACTTGATCTGGGCAGTAGTCGAGTGGATCCGTGCATGGTCTACGGAGTGGAGTTTCCGGAGATGATTCAGCTTTCGATTCGGTTGAGTGACGGGAGACTGAGTTTGCGGACCCTCAAGATCCCAAACACCGATGATTCGAGTCTCAAGCTTCTGGCCCACATCCCGTTTTTGCCGGACACGGTTTGGTTTCGCCGCGGAAAAGCCGACCTCTTCGATGGACGCTTTGAAGTGCGAGTGGGGGTGCTTTGGAATTTGATTCCGTACACCGTCGAAGGAAACCTGTCCGAGATTTTTCAGTGAAGTTCTGGGCTAGGTCTGCTTGACTTCTTTGATTCCGACGGTGCCCCAAAGCTCCAAAATAAACCGCTTATTGTCGGCACGGTGGCCGCTGTAGCGAAGCGTAAGCTCGGTATCTTCGCCCTTTTGTGCAATGTCAAAATCATCAATGGTCAAATCAAATTTGGCCAGAGCGGTATTGATTGCCAAACGAATCGATCCATCAGGATCGTGACAGACGATCTCGCAGGCAAAAGTGAGCGAGCGTCCGAGGATTCGGTCCTCGAAAAAATTGGTGGCGACCAAAACAAGAACGACGAGAATGGATGCGGATACCGCAATCGAGGTGTAGCCAATTCCAATGCAAACACCGATGGCAGCGACCACCCAAATGGTTGCTGCAGTGGTCAAGCCCAGCACGGTTCCGCGCGATTGGATGATTGCGCCCCCGCCTAAGAAGCCGATGCCGGAAACGATTTGCGCCGCGATTCGGGCCGGATCGCCGTAGTAATTGTTTGAAGAGTGAACCTGAGAAATCAGCACCGAAATCGAAGTGTAAAGCGCGGCGCCCAGGCAGATCAGGATATTGGTTTTGATTCCAGCCGGCTTGTTTTTAAGTTCGCGCTCAAGACCGACGAGGCCGCCGCAGATGACTGCGAAAAATACTTTGGGTAAAAAGTATTGAAGCGTCTCCCAGAGACCCGACTGCG
Source organism: Bdellovibrio sp. ZAP7 (assembly GCA_945865865.1). GTDB lineage: Bacteria > Bdellovibrionota > UBA1018 > UBA1018 > UBA1018 > CAMBEX01. The sequence continues at coordinate 137 of CAMBEX010000062.1, read as the reverse complement.
TGGTGATGGATTCCATTTATTGAGTGTACGCTTGAGCGGTTCGCTCGACAAGGGGGGAGGCGCGGTAGGATCTCGCGCAGGTGAAAGCCAAGGGTTTGGCGCTCTCGTCTTTGGGTTATTTTTTGGTTTATTTTTTG
>CAMBEX010000061.1 GCA_945865865.1 Bdellovibrio sp. ZAP7 | reverse complement strand
CTATGTGGGGCTCATGAGACAGATGAGAGTCGCTATTTTGGAGAATCGGTTTGACGATTGGGTGAAAAGTTTTTATACCCTGCAAAATGGATAAATTTCTTAACTCCTTGAATCTCAATTCAAAATCTTTGGTTTGCTCAAAAATCATCTCCGCTCTTGTGATCGGTTGGGCCTTTTTTGGCCAGGCGATGCTGGCTATTGCGGATGAGGCTCCGGCCCTTCCTGCTGGCACCACCGGCGCGGAAGGCGCTGCCCCCGGGGCTCAGCCCGGCTTTGGACAAATGATTGTTCCGTTTTTGCTCATGTTCGGCGTGATGTACTTTTTGGTGATGCGCCCACAGCAGAAAAAAATGAAGGAACAGCAATCGATGCTGGCCGCATTGGCAAGTGGCGATGACGTGCTCACGACTTCCGGGATTTTCGGCTCGGTCGCAGGGCTCACGGAAAAGTTCGTGACCCTCGAAGTTGCCAAGGACGTCAAAATCAAAGTTCTCAAAAGTCAGATCTCCCAAGTCGTTAAAGGGAAGATCGAAGAAATCAAGTAATCACCGCGGATTATTGCGTGGGGGACGCGTATGGCTCGTAGCTGGTGGGCAAAGTTTTTTGTCTTGGTGTTTTTTACCGTTCTGTCGGTGATTTACGTTTATCCGACAGTGGCTAACCTGGATCTCAGCAAGACCAAGTTTCCGTTCAAACAGAAACTCAATCTTGGTCTCGACCTCCAAGGCGGCCTCTATATGGTTCTCGGCGTGGACTTCAACAAGGTCTTTAAAGACGTTGTTGATCGCCAGGCTGCGAGTTTCCAAGACAGGTTTAAGGAAAAGGGCATTGTGGTCACGGGTGTGAAGTCCGTGTCCGAGGGCTTGGCCATCGACGACCCTCATGTCGTTGTTGAGTTTGAGCCTGCTCAGCGTGAAGCCATCTACAAGCTGGCAAAAGAAGAGTTTTGGACGCTTCGCCTCGCGAATGAGAAACCCGGCAGACTTGAGTTTGGGCTTTCTCCTGACTACCGCACTGAAATCCGCGATCGCACGATTAGTCAAAGTATCGAAGTGATTCGTAATCGTATCGACGAGTTTGGTGTTTCTGAACCCGTGATCGCCAGCCAAGGCACGGATCGCCTGGTAGTCGAGCTTCCGGGCGTGAAGGAAATCGATCGTGCCAAGGATCTCATCGGACGCACCGCCAAGCTCCAGTTTCACATTGTCAATGACAAGGCGATGAAGCAGGGGGATCTCGCTAACCTGATTGACGAGCTAGAAAAAAAGGACGGCTTTTCGTTTAAGCCGGGCGATAAATTTTCAGAATACGTCAAAAAGCTTAATGATGCGGCAAAGGCTGAAATTCCGGCCGACAGTCAGATCGCATTTGAGCGCGTTCAGGAGTTTGGTCAGGTTGAAACCCGCGTACCGTATTTGCTTTACTCCAAGTCCGAGGTGACCGGAGACGATCTTCAGGATGCTTCCGTTCAGATCGATCCAGAAAATCAGCGACCTAATGTGGGTTTTGGTTTGAATCCTCGGGGCGCTTCGACTTTCGACAAGCTCACCGGCGATCATGTGGGTGAGCGGCTCGCGATTGTTCTCGATAATATTGTTCACTCGGCTCCCGTGATTCAGACTCGAATCGGGGGTGGCCGTGGACAGATTACTTTAGGAACGGGCCAAGGCGAGAAGTTGATGAAAGAAGCACAGGATCTCGCGATTGTGTTGCGGGCCGGTGCACTTCCTGCTCAGCTTGAGTTTCTCGAGCAGCGTGTGATCGGTCCCTCGTTGGGTCAGGACTCGATCAGAGCGGGCACAATGGCCAGCGTGATCGGAAGCCTGCTCGTTTTTGTTTTCATTCTTTTTTATTACAAAACCAGTGGCGCGATCGCGGTATTCTCGCTCGCGCTGAACGTGCTCTTTGTTATGGCGTGCCTGGTTGGAATGGATGCAACACTGACACTGCCAGGAATTGCGGGTATCGCACTCACCGTGGGCATCGCCGTAGACTCGAACGTCGTGATCTACGAACGTATCCGTGAGGAGTTGCGGTTAGGTAAGCATCCTCAGGGAGCTGTGGATTCCGGATTCCAAAAAGCGTTTCGCACGATTTTGGACGCCAACGTGACCAACGCCGCAGCTGCGTGCGTGTTGCTGATGTACGGAACGGGGCCCATTAAGGGATTTGCCGTGACGTTGCTCATCGGCATCATTACCACGCTGTTTACGGCCGTGTTTGTGTGTCGTTTGGTGTTTGATTGGTATCTTCGCGCTCTGGAAGCAAAAAATTCCAAGACGCTCAGCATTTAGTGAAATCGGGGAGATGACCCATGTTTGAACTGATTCGTCCAGGCACTCAAATTGACTTCGCGGGTAAGCGACATATTTTTCTAGGTCTTTCGGTTTTAGCGATGTTCGTCAGTCTAGGTCTCTTTTTTACAAAGGGCTTGAACTACGGAATCGACTTTACCGGCGGCGCTGAGATTCAGATTCGTGTGCCGCAAGAGTGGAATATCGGCCGCGTCCGAGCTGAGATGGAAAAGGGCGGACTACAAGGCCTGAAGGTCGTGCAGCTCGGTGATGCTTCTGCTCGAGAGTTTTTGGTTAAAGCCCAGGGCGCCGAAGGCGAGCTGAATCGCATTTCGTCGCAAGTTGAACAGACGCTTCAAAAATCCCTCAAGGCTGGCGAGTACGATGTGCAGCGCGTGGACGTCGTGGGTCCGGCGGCCGGAAGCACCCTTCGCAAGAGCGGCTTTCTGTCGATGCTCTATGCTCTTCTTTGCATCCTGATTTATGTCACGATTCGTTTTGACGCTCGTTATTCGCCGGGCGCTGTTTTGGCGCTCTTTCATGACACGGTAATTACTGTTGGTATTTTCATCGTTTTGCAAAAGCAGTTCGACCTCCTGACGCTGGCGGCCCTTTTGGCGCTGATCGGCTATTCTAATAATGACACGATCATTGTTTACGACCGGGTTCGCGAGACGCTTCAGACTCATCCGGGCTTGTCGATTGAGCAGGCCGTCAACAAAGCGACCAATGAGACGCTCGGACGAACCATTTTGACGTCAGTTTGCACGTTTTTCTCAGCGTTCGCGCTTTGGGCGTGGGGCGGGGCAGTGATTCACAACTTTGCGTTCACCTTCATGGTGGGTATTGTCGTGGGCTCCTATAGCTCGATCTTTGTGGCAAGCGCACTGGTGATTTACATTACCCACTATCAAAAAAAGCGTGATGCAAAGGTGCAGAGTGGTGGAGTCAAACGTCGTAAGTCCATCACAGTTCGTCCGGAGCCCAAGTTCGAAGGCTAGTAGGGTGTTGAACTCATGAGTACGAAGTACATCCCGCGCGAATGGTCTCTTCGGGCTCAGGCGTGCGAGGATTTTTCGGGACTCAAGCAGCAGACCGGACTTTCAGATCTCGCGCTTCGAGTTTGCGTCAATCGGGGACTCTCGGATTCCGAATCCATCACACGCTTTCTATCGCCCAAACTTGAAACGCTGACCCCACCCTCTCGGATCAAGGATCTGGATCAGGCGGTCTCACGCGTGGCCCAAGCGCGCTCAGTCGGGGAGAAAATTCGCGTCTTTGGCGATTACGATGTCGACGGTACGACGGGGGCCGCATTGCTTTCGTGGATTTTTCGCGAGGCAGGCATTCAGTATGAGGCGCGCCAGCCGGATCGATTCAAAGACGGCTATGGTTTGAACGTCAAGGCAGTCGAAGAGGCCGCGCAGGACGGAGCAAGAGTCTTGGTGACGGTAGATTGCGGAATCACCAGCTTTGATGCCGCCGATCGTGCTCAGGCCCTGGGAATCGACCTCATCGTGATCGATCATCATCAGCTGGACCCTAAAAAGGGGCTTCCTCCGGCATATGCGGTGGTGAACCCCCAGCGCTCCGATTGCGAAAGTGGGCTCAAACAGCTTTGCGGATGTGGTCTGGCTTTTTATTTTGCGATGGGGCTTCGTGCTCTCGGAAGGCAAGAGGGCTGGTGGACACCAGGCTCTGAACCCAATCTCAAGCAGCATCTGGATCTGGTCGTGATGGCGACTGCGGCCGACATGGTTCCGCTCACGGGCGATAATCACGTACTGGTTCGCCACGGACTCGAAATTTTAAAATATTCCAAAAAGCCGGGGGTTCGCGCGCTCATGAGTGCTGCCGGAATCGGCGAGCGCGATCTGACTCCAGGCCACTTGGGTTTTGTCATTGGTCCCAGGATCAATGCCTCGGGACGGATGCAGTCGGCATCACTGGCACTTGAGCTTTTGACAACGCAGGATTCAGCGCGCGCGACAAGTCTTGCGCAGGAGTTGGAGCGACTCAATGCTGAGCGTGCCGAACTTCAAAACCGGATCTGGGATGAGGTGCGCGCCAGAATCGAGACGGGACTCAAAGAGGGGCGCTATCAACACGGAATCGTCGTTGCTGACAGCGCTTGGCACGAAGGGGTGGTTGGAATTGTCGCATCCAGGGTAGTCGACACCTATCGAAGGCCTGCTGCAGTCATTGCGCTCCGTGAGGATTTCGGCAAGGGCAGCGTGCGTACATTTGCGGGCAAAGACGTTTTGGCGGCGTTGAGAGAGTGCAGCGCAGACTTGCTTGGCTTTGGGGGGCATAAACACGCAGCGGGATTTTCTGTCGCGCTGGACCGTGTTGACGCGCTGGCGCTCGCCTTTGATTCAGCCGTTGCTCGACTCAGTGAGGATGCCGACGCGCGTCCATTGATGATTGACGGTGATTGTCGCGTCGAAGAATTGACGGTCGCGGCGCTTCAGGAAATTGAGAAGCTGGGACCTTTTGGACCCGGAAATCCTGAGCCCGTCTTTGCGATCGAAGCTCAGGTGCGCAGCCAAAAGATCTTAAAAGAACGCCATTTAAAGATGGGACTCTCAGGTTCGTCTATAGGCGAGGGTGACACTCAGCCCTCATCCACAATTGAAGCAATCTGGTTTCACGGCGCGGAGCACGAAGAAGTGATGCAGCTTGTGACGCGCGAAGGAAAAGCTCGTTGGGCTGGAGTCCCAGAGCTCAATCGTTTTCGCGGTCGCGTCACACCTACATTTCGTATTCGCGATTTTCAGCAAATTCGCGGCTAAACACTGCGGTCGGCTTGACGCCCTTCGAAACCGATGGGTACACTCCTTGTATTCGTTCGAACACATCGTGCGTAGATTCTGAGCATGAGAGATCAGAGGCTTTGTGTTCACTCCTGGAGTGGTCTTGAGTCGTACGAACTGAGTCACGGCAACGGAATGTTTGTGAAGCAGCGGCAGTACGGGAGTTTTTAAGGGCTTGGAAACAGCGGTTTTAAGCGATGTTTCGAGCTTTTAATAACTCGATTTTTAATGACTCGAAATGAAGCGAGTCAATATGCCTGCAGGAGGGCGTCATGGAGAATGGATTCTCGAATTACCGCCGGATTTTGGCTGGGTCTTGTGTGGTAAGTCTTTTGTCGATGGGAGGTGTTCAAGCGGCACCTCTGACAGGTCACTCGGCGGTTCGTACTCCGGTACGTGCCCCGTTTGTCGCTGGCGAAGTCATCGTCAAATTAAAAGACGGAGTTCGCGCATCGAGCGTGAACATGAACGCGCTGATTCAAAAGAGCCTCGGTTCCATTGCCATCCTTTCTGTGAAGCCATTTCGCACAGACGCATCCTTTGCGAAGGTCAAGATCGCGCAATCCGGAATGACCGCACTTGCGATCAGCCGAATCTCGCAAGACCCTTCGATCCAATACGCCGAACCCAACTTTATTTATCGAACATCCGAAGCAGGCATTCCCAGCGACACGGATTTTGAAAAACTTTGGGGAATCAAAAACGTCGGTCAGATGGACGCCGCTGGCCAAGTCGGTAAACCGGGCGCGGACATTAATGTTGTTCCTCTTTGGCAGCGGGGAATCACCGGTAGCCGCGACGTTGTGGTTGCTGTGATTGATACGGGTGTTCAATGGGATCACCCGGATCTCGAGGCCAACGTTTACACCAACCCCGGTGAAGCCGGTGGACTGGCCGCTAACGGAAAAGACGACGACGGCAACGGTTTTATCGACGACGTTCACGGCTGGAATTTTGCGGCCCAGACCAACGCATCGAGCGATGATCATGATCACGGCTCGCACTGTTCCGGCACGATCGGCGGAGTGGGTGATAACGGAAAAGGCGTGGCCGGGATCAACTGGCAGGTTTCGATTCTTCCTGTGAAGTTTCTGGATGGGCAAGGCGGAGGTACCCTCGAGGGAGCTGTTGAGTCCATCAAGTACGCGACCAAAATGAAGGTCAATATTATGAGCAATAGCTGGGGTGGCGGAGGCTACTCCGAAGCGCTCAAGGACGCGATCGTCGAAGCCAAAAATGCAGGAATCCTTTTTGTCGCGGCAGCCGGAAATGACGGCAGCGATAATGATGCGACCCCGACTTATCCAGCCAGCTATGACGTCGAAAACGTCGTAGCGGTCGCGGCAACGGACAACATGGACAAGCTCGCGGAATTTTCCAACTATGGAAAAAATCGGGTTCATGTCGCGGCTCCTGGGGTCAAAGTCTATAGCACCATCAAGGGTGGGGCTTACGATACCTTCAGCGGCACCTCCATGGCTTGTCCTCACGTTGCTGGAGTTTCGGCTCTGCTTCTTTCGGCAAATCCTGGCTGGAGCTTTTCTGAGATCAAGGAGCGTTTGATCAAGACGAGCGTTCCAGTCGCGGGATTGCGCCGCAAAGTCATGGCGAAGGGACGCGTGGATGCGAACAACGCTTTTTTCAACATCGTGCCTCCTTCGGATGAGCCAGATCCCGCGCTCTGGATGGATGTCCCTCACGTGGTAGACTCCGCACATCCTTACGCGGACAAGAGCAACGTGACCTTTCAAATTCACCACGAGGGTGCGAAGTACATTCGCGTTTACTTCGAGAAGCTTTCTACCGAGCAAAGTTACGACCGAGTCACAGTCGAAAGCGGAGCAGGCGAGGTGGCTGATGACCTGACTGGAAAACTCACTGATTATATGTCTGAGTATGTAAAGGGCGATACGGCGGTGCTCCGCCTGACCTCTGACGACAGCATTAATGAGTACGGTTTTCGCGTGACCAAGATTCAGGTCATTAAGTAGTCGTTTGGTGTAAAGTTGATTGCAGGGGCCTTCTCCAGTTCATGGAGAGGGCCTTTTGCGTTTCTGGGTTGGACGGCCGCTCTTTGGGTTGTCCCCTTTCACAAAGCAATCGGCAATCATCCTAAAGGAGCAGTGCTTTTCCGCCTAACACTGCTATAGTTTCTGTCATGCGTCCTTTCCGATGGGTCTTGACCGTGGTTTTCATGGGATCACTTCAGCTTTTCTCTCATGCCCATGGGGACGATAGTCTTTCGGTCACGACGAGTCCTGTCCCTCAAACCACAGCTCAACTGCGTTCCGCAGACATTTCCATCCCGCTTGGGGACAAAATCGATATCAAACAACTCCGGGTGACGTTCATTCGTGCGCTTGAGTCCGAGTCGCGCGCATTACAGCACCGCCAGAAATTGGAGCTTCGGGAGTTGCGCGAATCCCAAAAGGCGCGAAAAAAGGATTTTGAAAGGCGAGAGAAAGAGGCAAGGCGCAAGTATTTCAAAGAAACATCCGAGCCCAAATCGCGCAGACAATACGTCCAAGACTTTCAGCAGAGGCGCCGAAGCCTTTTGGAGATTTTCAAGCTGGAGACCAAGACCCGAGCGAGTGACCATCAAGTGCGCCGTGAATCCCTGGATGGGGAGCAAAAAAATCGCCTCAAAGAGTTCGATGATTCACTGAAAACCGGGATGCGCCCTGCTGAAACGCTCTGGCCCGCATCAGGCGGCTAGATTTTTTCTAGGAGCGCACGCGCTCCACTGCGATCACACCTTTTTTTCCCTCAAGCGCGCCGGTCACTTTGTTGAGCTGGGGAACATCGCTGACCTGTACGTCAAAAAGGCAAATTGCTTTTTTGTCTTTGGTGGTGCGGATGTTTGCCGACACAATGTTAACTCCGCAGCTGCTGATCGTCTGACTCATCATGGCCAAGAGCCCTGGTTCGTCCTGCGATAGCACTCGAATTTTGACTACGCGGCGGACCTGTGAAAGGTCCTGCGCGCTCCACTTCACATCCACGCGTCGTTCCTGGTCGTTATCGATCGCCTTGGTGCAGGAGGCGGTATGAACGGTGACGCCGCGGCCACGAGTAATAAACCCAATGATGCTTTCACCTGGAAGGGGATTGCAGCACCGCCCAAATCGAATCAAAATATCATCGAGATTTTCAACGGTGATTGCGTTGCGTGAAGTGCTCCGCTTGCGCGCGGCAGTAAAGACTCTAGAGAGAAAACTCTGATCCTCTCTTTTTGCGGCATCCACGCTGCGCTCTCGGGCCTCTTTGGGAATGACGATTTCGATCACGTCGTCCGGGATATTTCGTCCATAGCCGATGGCGACATAGAGTTCCTCACAGGTTCGCAGATGCAGCTGTTGCGATGCCTTGAGGAGTTCTCCTGATTTTTCGAGCTTGGCGACGGTGTGTCCATACGGTCGAAGGATCTTATCCATGATATCCTTGCCGAGTTCCCGGGCGCGCTCACGTTCTTGGGTCTTAATGAACGCGCGGATCTTGGCCTTGGCACGTGAGGTGCGAGCGATCTTGAGCCAGTCCTTAGAAGGCGTTTGCGTGGCTGAGGTGATGATCTCGACCGTGTCTCCCGACTTGAGGCGCTGCTTGAGCGGAACGATCTTTCCATTGATCTTCGCGCCGATGCAGCGGTTACCCACGTCCGAGTGGATCGCGTATGCGAAATCCAGGGGTGTAGAGCCGTGGGAGAGTTCTTTGACTTCGCCCGATGGAGTAAAGACAAAGACGTCCTCGGCAAAGAGGTCAATCTTGACGGTCTCCAAAAATTCATTGGGATCCGACAGGTCCTTGTTCCACTCAAGCAGGCGATTGACCCACGCGACATTTTCGCGCGAGCGAGTGTCAAACTTGCCCTCTTTGTACTTCCAGTGGGCGGCAATCCCGCCTTCAGCGACCTGGTGCATTTCTTGGGTACGAATCTGAATCTCGACACGTTCGCCGTTGGGTCCAATGACGGTTGTATGCAGCGACTGGTAACCATTGGCCTTGGGCATCGCAATGTAGTCTTTAAATCGTCCAGGTACCGGCTTGTAAGTTGCGTGAATCACGCCCAAGGACTTGTAGCACTCAGTGATGTTGTCGACGACGATTCGAAACGCGATCATGTCAAAGATCTGATCGAAATCGACACTTCGGCGTTCCATCTTCTTAAAGACCGAATAAAAATGTTTGGCCCTACCCGCAACAGTCGCCTTGATGTCGTAATCCGTGAGTTTTTCGATCAGGACATCCGAGAGGTCTTCGGTATAGGTGTCGCGCTCCTTTTTCTTTTTGGCGATTTTCTGAGCGAGCTTGTAGTAGGCGTCCGGGTGGAGGTAGCGAAGGCACAAGTCCTCGAGTTCAATCTTGATCCAGCTGATTCCCAATCGGTTGGCAATGGGTGCGTAAATATCGAGAGTTTCCTGCGCGATGATCTTTTGTTTGGCCTCAGCCAAGTGCTCAAGCGTACGCATGTTGTTGAGTCGATCGGCGAGTTTGACAAGAATCACGCGGATGTCTTTAGCCATCGCCATGATCATTTTTCTAAAGTTCTCGGCCTGTTTTTCCTCGGAAGTCTTGAATGTAATCTTCGAGAGCTTGGTGACGCCGTCCACAAGCTCGGCGACGTCCTTTCCGAAGTCCTTTTCAATTTGTTCGAGCGTGGCATGGGTGTCTTCGACCGTGTCATGCAAGAGGCCAGTTATGATGCTCGGCAGATCCAACTGGAGTTCCGCAAGCGACTGCGCGACCTCCGTCGGGTGAATCATGTAGGGGTCACCGCTTGAGCGTGTCTGTCCACGGTGAGCGTCGTCAGCGAAGGCGTAAGCCTTGTGGACCAGATCAAGTTTGGCGTCCGTATAATAGGTCGCGATCGTGTTACAAATCGTGTCGACTGTGGCTACGGGGCGCTTAGCCATGGAAAGCACCTAAGGCGCTATCAATTCGAGAGCAGAGCTCAGAGTACGCGCGATCAAGTTCGTCGTTTACGATGGTGTGGTCAAAGTCCGCTGCGCGCGCCATCTCTTCGCGTGAATTGTTGAGTCGTTTTTGAATGCTCTCCTCAGAGTCCGTTCCCCGACTTCGAAGGCGCTGCTCGAGAACCACGAGGCTAGGGGGGCTGATAAAAAAACTCACGCATTCTTGGGGGTAGGCTTTTTTCAAACTTGCCGCCCCTTGCACGTCGATATCGAGCAAAATAGATTTTCCGGCGCCGAAGGCACTCTCGATCACGTCTTTGGAGGTGCCGTAATAGTTGCCATGGACGAGGGCCCATTCGGCAAAACGGTTTGCCGCGATCTGAGCCTTGAAATGGTCCTGAGTGACAAAGTGGTAATCAACTCCACCTTTTTCGAGACCGCGTGGAGCACGAGTCGTGGTGGAAATCGAAAGCTCGAGTTGCGGAAAATCTCGCAAAAGCTTTAGGCAGAGGGTGGTTTTTCCGGCACCCGAGGGCGCAGAAAGCACGATGAGTTTAGGCATTATTCGAGGTTCATCACCTGTTCGCGAATTTGTTCCAGGCGGACTTTTACTTGGACCACCTGCTCACTGATCCCAAGATCCTGGGCCTTGTTTCCGAGCGTATTGATTTCGCGCCCAAGCTCTTGAATGATGAAATCCAGCTTGCGTCCGACGGATCCGCCTAACCGCAAGGTTGTTCGGAAGTGATCGAGATGGCCCTTGAATCGAATGAGCTCCTCTTCGACGTCTGATTTTTCTACTGCCAGGGAAAGCTCCTGCGCAATCCGTGAATCGAGCACACCTTGGACGGAAATATTGGCCAGGGGGTGAGCCTCGAAGACCCGCTTAATTTTTTCAGAAATTTTCTCACGCAAAATCGCTTCACACTCAACGCGCCGCTGACGCAGATAACCCAGCGATTCCTCGAGATCCAAAAGTGCCTTCTCAAAGGTCTGGCACAAGGCCAAACCTTCATGAGCGCGCATGGCCAATAGGTTTTCGACCGCGCGATTGACGAGGGGTTCCGCAAGTGTCCACGCCTGTTGCGAATCCATTTCGGATGAAGGGGCGGTGATGACGTTGGGATAAGCCGCGATATCCTTGGTTCTGATTTCGTCGGTCAGGCCGAGATGTTTTTGAAGGTTCAACAGCCCTTCGTGGTACTTGCGGGCGAGTTCTAGATCTAATTGAAGCGCGGTGGCGGAAGAGTTGGAGTGGTCGGCGTATTCGAGTTTGAAGTCGAGCGCACCCCGCGAAAACTTCGCTTGCAGTGAGGCTTTCAGCGGGATTTCGAGTGATGAAAAATCGCGGGGCAGCCGGAGTTTGACGTCCAGGAAGCGATGGTTGACGGTCTTTATTTCCACACGCATGCGGCGATTGCCGACGCTTCCTTCTGCCGAGCCAAAGCCCGTCATTGAAAAGACAGGAGTCATTTTTTTGCGGACTCCCCGTTAGACTTCGAGGGTTGTGCTTGGGGAGCCGCATCCGCCGAGGCGATCGCGACGTCTCCCATTTTTCTAAATTTGGCAGTCCTGGCGTCACGATGTTTTTCGGGATTTTTGGAATACTTTTCAATCAGCGGATCCAGATGCTCGTCGAGTGCTTTTTTTAGGAGTGCAGCTGCCTCGTTCCAGTCGCGATGCGCGCCACCCTTGGGTTCTGGAATGATGGCGTCGATGACTCCAAATGCGGACAGGTTGGGTGGATTCATTTTGAGCTTTTCACTGGCTCGCTCGGCAAGGCTTGAATCGCTCCACAAAATCGAAGCGCAGCTTTCGGGCGAAATGACGGAGTAGGTGCTGTACTCCTGCATGAGGACCTGATCGGCAATTGCAATCGCAAGGGCTCCGCCAGAGCCACCCTCTCCAATCACGATCGCAACCACCGGTACTTTCAGTCTAAACATCAGGAGAATGCTTTCAGCAATGGCCTGCGACTGGCCGCGCTCCTCGGCGTCGAGCCCCGGGTAGGCGCCAGGTGTGTCAATCAGTGTGATCACTGGCATCCGAGTGCGATCGGCAAGCTCGAGCAAGCGCATGGCTTTGCGATAGCCTTCGGGCTTGGCCATCCCGAAGTTGCGTTCCATTTTTTGTTTTGTAGTGCGGCCTTTTTGATGGCCGAGGATCATGACCGACTGACCTTTCCAGGTGGCTATGCCTCCCAGGATGGCTTGGTCTTCGCCGTAGAGGCGGTCGCCATGGAGTTCCATGAAATCCGGAAAAATCGCGTCCACGTAATCACGGGTATACGGCCGGTTGGGGTGGCGTGAAAGCTGGACCTTCTGCCAAGGAGTGAGCTTAGTGTAGGTTTGGTCGATGAGAGACGCGACTTTCTTTTCCAGCACATTGATCTCGGTGCTGAAATCAACGCCTTCCTGAGTGGCAAGATCGCGGAGGTCCTGCAATTTTTTTTCAAGTGAAACGATCGGCTTTTCGAATTCAAAAAATGCTTCCATGGGATTCCACAAACTAACATGGGCAGGGTTGTAGAAAAAGCAGGGAAATCGGTGGGTTTCATATTCAAAACAAAAAGATCAACAATTTA
>CAMBEX010000060.1 GCA_945865865.1 Bdellovibrio sp. ZAP7 | reverse complement strand
ACAGTGCGCCAGACAGAGGCGGACATTTTTATTTGGTCAAAATAGGACATTTCTATAAAGCCGCGACAGTAAATTAGTAAATTAAGACTATTTAAGAAAATCAGCCCCAATTTAAAGACTGAAAACATCCTCAAGCCTATTGGGAGAATAATCCCAATAGACGGCTCCCTAGGTTCTGAGCCGGGCCCGCCAAAAATCTCGGGATCCCCAAAACTTCGGCAATCTCAGATATCCTCAGAGGACTCACGTTGAAGCCAGCAAAATGTTCGGCTACCTGCCTGGATAATGCGGGATTATCGTTCCAACTCGCAAAAACATGTTTACCGAGACGTCTCGCGAGTTTCGATCGCGAAAAACAAAGATGGTACAAAAAGAAATTTAAAAGCGTCGTGTGCCGATAAAGATCTCGCGCCGTTCTCGAATACCGCAGGCGAATCCGCGCACGTGCCTCTTGTTTGAGCTTTTGCGCAGAACTTCCATCAAACAAATCCAAGATCGATTTCACGTGAATCATCGCGCAGGTCATTCCCTGACCGCCCAGAGGAGTCGTCACCGCTAGGGCATCCCCTACCAGAAAAAATCTTCCACGCGCGGCAGGTCCCATCCATGCCGTGCCTGCTGGAGCGCCCGCGACTTTCTCAAATCCCGCGCCTTCCCAAGGAGTCACCCTCAAGACTTGATCCAGGAGTCGGGTGATACTCATCTCCCAAGCTTTTTTTCCCGTGGGCTCAGTGAAGTTTCTATCCGGTGCCGCGGTCGGATTTTTTGCAACAGGGGTATTCCAATAAACTCTCTGGCGCGAACCGCCGATTCCGAAAAAAGAAAAAGTGCCTTCACCCTGGGTTCGAATGACCTCGTAACGGTGGGCATAACTCGAACCGCGATCCAACTCGCAACCCACAATCAGTTCAGGCGCAGCCCCCAACACCGGTCTCCCGTTGGCGGGAGCTTTTTTTCCGCCCAACCAAGATCGAACGCTCGACGACCGCCCGTCCGCGCCAATCACAAATCGCGGTGAGACCCTGACACTCGGTTGACCCGTCTTGCTCAGGCAAAAGCGGGGTTTTTCCGAAAAATCCGCATTTTTTGAATTAAGGGCCTCAACCTGCCACCCCTCGAGAAAATCAACGCCCAAGGATACACGAGCTTGATCCCGCAATCGTTCTTGAAGAAGTCGGTCGGAAACCGAAACCGCATGGGATCCTTTGGGGTAACGAACCAAAACATCTGAGATCACTCGAGGAGCAACTCGAAAGGCTTCACTGGCACGAACGGTTGCGAGGTCTCTGAACCGGAGCTCCCGAACAGGGGTCACGTCTGGGTGATCAAAAACTTGATCGAGTCCGATCTCATTTAGAATTTTAACTGCCGCGGGCTGAAGGTACTCGCCGCGAAATCTCTCACGCGGTTTTGCGTCGCGCTCAACCAGAAGGACCGAGTGCCCTCGGGATTTGAGTCCCACGGCAACGGCCACACCGGCAATTCCAGCGCCGACAATCAAAAAATCCGGCTTGAGCAACTGCGCTTGTGCAGCCCTGTTGGCCATCAGACATCCCCCGCCTGTGAGTGTAATCAGAGAATTCTTGAATTTCCAGCCCCCATGCGAGAGCGTCACATTAAGACACGATGCAAAAAATCACCGACCTCTCCCAGCACGCGCGCACTCAAGTCGAAAAATGGCTCGAAGCTGAGATTTTGCCCGGCCAATACTGGGAAGGCGAACTCGAACTCAATCCCGCCCCCACCGCGTTGTATTTTCTTTTTTGCACTGCACTAGCTCTACCCGTCTCGCCTGAAATCGCTCAAAAAGGCGTAAATTATCTTCTGTCCAAGCAAAATGCCGACGGAGGCTGGAGCCCCTACCCTCCTGCGCCTAGCCATTTTTCAACAACGCTGGAGTGTTATTTGGGATTGAGAGTCAGGGGTCACGCACCGGATCATCCCAGTTGTCAAAAGGCGTTGGAGTTTCTGGAAGCCTCCTTGACCTCTCGAATGACCTCTCGAAAACTTTTTCGTTCAACAGAGTATTGGCTCGGAATTTTAGGCGTCCTTCCTTGGAATACCGTTTTCAAACCCCCGATTGAACTCTGTATGCCGCCGCTTTCACTCGCGCTCGATCGCACCGCTTACTGGGTCCGAACTGTCAGTGTTCCGATGGCGCTTCTGGGTACGTGCGAGAACATGCCCGCCCATGCGCACGCCACTCAGCTCCAAGATGAACTCCGACGAGTTTTGGCCAAACCCTCGACCAGCAAAGACTCCCTTCAACAATCATTATTGAATCAGCTCAAAACAGGAATCACCCAGGTCGCGCAGTACCCGCTTGCGAGGTCTCTCGCTGAAACCCTCAAGGAAGCGGCGATCGTGCAGGCCCTTAAAAGAATCGATGGAATTACCGAAAAAAACGGGGATATTGGCGGAAATCCGTTCGCATGCTTTTTTACACTTTTGGCCTACGACCGACTGGGACTGCGGTCTCAACCGGAGTATCAGCAGAAGTTCGAACAAGCACTCACGGCACTGATGGGCTATGCGGTCGAGACTGAAACTCAGTGGAGACTGCAAACCAACAAGAGCACGATCTGGGACACCGCTTTCACCCTGAGCGCGCTCCCCGCTTCACCTGTGCCTCGCACGGAATCGGCTGCGTGGTTGCTCAGTCAGCAGATTACGGAAGTGCGCGGAGAATGGTCCCACAATGTAACGGAAGAACCCGGAGGCTGGAGTTTCGGGATTGGACACGATCACTATCCGGTCACCGATTGCACGGCCACAGCACTCATCGCGCTTCATAAACACCTGCCTCAGTTCAAGAACAGCCCCGAGGCCACTCGCGCCATCCGCTGGCTTTGCGGCATGCAGTCGCCGGATGGAGGGTGGGCCGCCTATGAAAAACACACACTCCCGGCCACCGGAATTCTCGAATCACTCATTCCCTTCGAAGATATTCCGTCTCATGTCTTTGATCACCCTAAGGCTGACGTGACCGCAAAAGTCGTCGAGGCACTTTCAATCTGGAGAGACTCAGACACAAAGATTGAAGAAACTTTGCGAAAGGCCCGACGTTTTTTGCTCTCCACACGTGAGAGCTCGGGTCTCTGGAAGGGCAACTACGGAGTCAACTACCTCTACGGCACAGCATTTTGCTGCCGGGCTCTTGGAACGCTCGACGGTCATCCCTCACGAGAGTGGGCCGACGCGCCCCAACGATTTTTAATCGAATCCCAAAATCCCGACGGAGGATGGGGAGAGACCGAGGCAAGTTATCAGGATGCCCAATTGCGAGGTCGCGGACCCTCGACCTCGGTTCAAACGGCTTGGGCTCTCCTGGGACTTTGCGCCTGCGGCGACGACTCAGTAGAATTACGCGAAGCTGTAAAAGCGGGATTAGAATATCTCACGCGCACTCAGCAGCCCTCGGGCGTTTGGGATGTGGCTCCTCACCTAGGAATGGTTTTTCCGGGAACCGTAAGCTTTCGCTATCAATATTATCCAGCGTACTTTCCCCTGCTCGCTCTGACCGCGGCACTTGAGAGACTCCAAGGCTGGAAATAGTTTCTACCCTCCAGTTCAAACAACTGTTTGACCCGTTTCAACATCCGTTTTAACGTACGAAAATGACCCGATTAGCTGCGAGTTCTCATTCAAGCGGCAATTCTGCTTCGAGTACCAGTGAAGACCTGATCCGAGCGGCCAAGCGTCTCTTTGCCTCACAAGGCTTCGACGGGACCACGGTGCGTGACATTGCTGACGCGGCCAAAACCAACTTGAGTCTGGTCAGCTACTACTTCAAAGGAAAAGAAGGCCTCTACCGAGGTCACTGAGGATATCTTTAGAAAGACCTTTCTTGCGATGTTTTCAAAAATCGTCGAATTCTTCAATTCGGCTCAAAAACAGGGCTTTTTACGCGGGGACATCGAGATTCGAGAAACCGTTGGAATCTTCGTGGGCTCTCTTCATCAGCTCATGCGCATGGATCCAATCAATCAGAAATTTTTTGGAAACTCTCTCAAGGACACATCCTACCGTAAGAGAATTCTGGATAACTTTATCAAGCTCGTCACCATCGGCATCAAAGAGGCACCCTCATCATGAAAAGCACCGATTCGCTCATTGCCCCCATGAAAAAACTTTCTAAAATCATCGTGATTCTGATCAGCGCCTCAATGGCCAATCAGGACGCTGCCGCAGATTCTCTGTCCCTCGATACCTATTTGGGTGAAGTCGAGACCTCTCACTCCGGAGTGCGCGCGGCGATTGAATCCTCCCATGGAGCGAAACTGCGAGCCCAAGAAGCCGAACTTCTTTACTCACCCACAGCTACGGCTACCGTCCAGTATTACGATGACCAACGAATCCCGACTTCAGCGTTTTCACCCAGAAGCACGCGGCAATCGAGCGTTTCGCTGGGGTTGAGCAAACTGACTTCGTTTGGCCTTCAGAGCAAGTTGAGTTATTCGGTGAGCCACACTCAGCTCGAAGCACAGAGTCCAGGCTCGATTTCGCTTCCAGATTACTACGACGCAAGTCCTACGCTCGAATTCAGCATGTCTCTTTGGAGAAACGGACTCGGACGCGAAACTCAAGCGACCGAGCGATTGCTTCGTTCGGGAGCGATCGCCTCCTACTATGGAGAAAACTTCAAAGCCAAGCTCCTGAGACTTGAAGCCGAAATCACCTATTATCGCCTCGCGCTTGCACGTGAAGTGGTGACGATTCAGCGTGACTCGCTCAAACGCGCCCAAGCGCTCAAGGATTGGTCGCAGAAACGTGCGCGGCTTCAACTCGCGGATCGCTCGGACATGCTTCAAGCCGAGGCCGCCGTCCAAATTCGAGAACTTGAGCTCACTAGCGCAGGCGACGAAGAGAAAAGATCTTCTCGCGCCTTCAACTCACTCCGAGGAAATGACACGGAGGCGGTCACCGACAGAGTGGCGCGACCCAGTCCCGAGAGTATTCTCAAGCTCGATGCCAAAGTACGAACGGGTGTTCGAGAGGATCTTTTGGCTGCTGAACAAGTACAGGTCGCGACGGCGGCCAGTGCACAAGTCTCTCGAGAAAAAAACAAACCCTCCCTGGACCTCTATGCAACCGTGGGACTCAGCGGCCGGGACGCGAGCACTTCTGAGGCGTTTTCAAAGTCCGCCGACATCAACCAGAGAGCCGCGACGGTGGGAATCAAGCTCTCGGCGCCCCTTTATTTCGAAACCCAATCTGAGGTTCGCGCCGGCTACGCGCAGGACGCCCACGCTGCAACTCTGCTTTACGAGCGTAAACGGTTCGAACAAGAACAAGATTGGAAAAATGGGGCTATCGCGCTCGACGAGGCCAAGACTCGAATGAAACTCACCGCGAACCTGGTCGAACTTCAAAGTCAGAAACTTTCGCACGAAAAAGATCGCCACCGACGGGGGCGTTCAACCACGTATCAGGTTTTGCTCTTTGAGCAGGATTATTCGAGCGCACAGCTCTCGCACGCTCAAGCACAGACCGAAGTTCTCAGATCATTGGCCCAGCTCAAGACTTTCACCGGAGATAAACAACCATGACACTCGCGCAACTTTCGATTAAACGGCCGATTTTCATTACCTGTGTGGTGTTTTTGATGATCGTGGTCGGACTCCTGTCCATGAGGAAGCTTCCAGTGGACATGTTTCCAAACATCAACTTTCCGGTAATCTTTGTGATGACGCCCTATCCGGGCGCGGGTCCCGCCGAGATCGAGACCCAGGTTTCAAAACCGCTCGAAGAAGAAGTCAGCACGCTGGGTGGTCTGAAATCCCTGCAATCTACAAATCGTGAGGGCGCAAGCGTCCTCATCGCCACCTTTACTCTTGAGACCGACATCAAAAGCGCGGAACAGCAAATACGAGATCGCGTCGCGGCAGCGCGCCGGAAACTTCCCGAACAGGTCAAAGAACCGATCATTCGCCGCGTGGATCCATCGGAACAACCCGTGGCGATCCTGACCGTCTCGGCCGACTTAACTCCCGCCAAACTCTATGATCTCGCCAACGAGGAAATTCGGCCCAAACTCGAGCAAGTCAATCAAGTCGGGCAAGTGACGGTCCTCGGTGGGACCAAACGTGAAATCCACGTCGATTTGGATCGTGACAAACTCAAGGCACACGAAGTCCCGGCTAGCTTGGTTGCGACACGAATTGGCGCGGCCGGAACCAATGTCCCCGTTGGAAAAGTCGATGGTTCGAAACAAGAAACCGTTTTCCGCGCGCTCGGCGAATTTAAAGACCTCAAAGACATCGAATCCACGGTCGTGAACTTTGTTGGAAATGATGTTCCGGTCACCGTAGGCGACATCGCCCAAGTCAGTGACGGCGTTACGGAAAAAAAGAGTCTGACATCGGTCAATGGCAAATCCGCCATTTTGATGATGGTTTTTCGCCAATCGGGCGCAAACACCATTCGGGTCGTCGATGACGTTAAAACTAAAATCAGCAAACTGAACGAAGAACTTTCACTCCGTTCGGACCAAGCCGCGGTCTCTATGGTCAAAGACGGAGCCAAGCCCATCCGCGCCAATGTCGACGACGTTCGTGAGGCCATTCTGCTCGGTGTGTTGCTGACAGTGTTTGTCGTCTTTTTATTTCTAGGCTCGGGACGCTCCACTCTCATCACCGGACTTGCCCTACCTAATTCGCTCATCGGCGCTTTCATTCTTATGGCGCTCGCCGGATTTTCCATTAATGTGATGACCCTTTTGGCACTGAGTCTCACCGTGGGGCTATTAATCGATGACGCCATTGTCGTACGTGAAAACATTTTCAGACATATCGAAGCAGGAATGCATCCGGTTAAGGCTGCCATCGACGGTACCAAAGAAGTAAGCCTTGCCGTCATTGCGACCACTCTCACCGTGGTTTCAGTATTTGGCCCGATCGCTTTTTTGGACGGCGTGGTGGGACAGTTTTTCAAGGAGTTCGGTTTCACGATTTGCTTTGCGATGCTGATCAGCCTTTTTGACGCCATGACAATCGCTCCCATGCTTTCGGCCTATTTTGCAGGAAAAAGGCGTTCTCACGCCGAAGCCGCCCACGAGGCGAAGCACTCGCGCAATCCAGTGACACGGGTTCTGGGTTGGTTCGGACGTTTTCAAGACAGTCTTGAAAACACCTATGAGCGCGTGATCCGTCTGGCACTCAAAAAACCGTTTCGCATGTTTGGAATCGCGATCGGTGTTTTTGTGTTGAGTATCGTTGCCATGAAGTGGGTTCCTAAAACTTTCTTACCCGCGCAGGATTTCGGAGAGTTCATGGTGAGCCTCGATCTCCCTCCCGGGACCACGCTTGCCTCCATGAACACCCTGGCTCAAGAAGTCGATGGAGTGATTCGGGCCAATCCGGAGATCGAAAGCAGCGTGATGGTTGTGGGAAGCCGAGACGGTGAATCCAACACTTCCACCTTCTACTTAAATCTTGTGAGCGCGAAAAAACGGAGCGTCAATACGTCGCAGTTCAAAGAGAGACTGAGAAAGCAGTTACAACCGTTTGCTCACGCCAACCCCAAGGTCAAAGACGTCGACATGATTGCCGCCGGTCAGCGCCCCTTCAACGTGAACATCATCGGCAACGACCAACAGGAACTCGAACGCATCGCGAACGCCGCCTTCGCAAAACTCAAAGACCACCCTGCGCTCGCAGATGTGGACATCAGCTTCAGGCCAGGCAAACCCGAGTTTCAGGTCGTGCCCGACAAGTATCGGATGGAACGCCTGGGAATTTCGACTTCCTCGCTCGGCATGGAACTCCGCACCCAAATTGAAGGCGCAATCCCGGCAGTTTTTCGCGAGGGTGGGCGTGAGTACGATATTCGAGTGCGCTTAAAAGACGATCAGCGAAATCTCAAAGAGGCTTTCGGCAAAACGTTTGTCCCAAACTTGAATGGAAGCTTGGTGCGCCTCGCCGATGTTGCAAAACCGGTCGAGACCCGAGGCCCCGCCGATATTCGAAGGCAGGACCGTGGCAGATATATTTCGATTTCCGCAGATCTTCGCCCGCGCGGTCCTGGGATGGGAGCTGCGATGGCAGACATCAAGAAGATGTTTACGGAGGGTGAGCTCAAACTTCCCGCCGGAATGCGCTTTGTCTTTGTGGGGCAGGCTGAAAATTTTCAGGAACTCGGAAAAAGCATGCTCATTGCGGCACTTTTGGCCGTGCTTTTTATCTACCTGGTCCTGGCGAGCCTCTACGAATCCTTCGTGATTCCGTTCACCATCATGCTGGTGCTGCCGCTTGCGGCTTGCGGGGCGTTCATCGCGCTCTTTATCACCCGGGCCTCGTTTGATCTTTTTTCGATGATCGGCTGCATCATGCTTTTGGGAATCGCCACTAAGAATTCTATCCTGCTGGTGGACCGCACCCATCAGTTGGTTCAAGAAGGGGTGGATCGATCCACCGCGCTGATTCAGGCCGGAAGAACGCGTCTGCGCCCCATCTTAATGACGACTCTTGCGCTGATCTCGGGAATGCTTCCGATCGCGCTAGGTCTCAACGAAGCGTCCAAACAGCGCACGAGCATGGGAATCGCAGTCATCGGAGGCTTGATCAGTTCGACGCTTCTCACGCTCATTGTGATTCCGGCCGCTTATTCGTTTATCGATCGATTCCGGCTTTGGAGCGCGGCTAAGGTGAAACAGATTTTTGGACGGCATGACGACCACGACACAGCCGTTCCGAAAGCCTCGCAGCCCATCGGCGGCTAGGTTTTCGCGATCTTCACTTGGGCGGAATTTCGGGCGACGGTCACACGATTACGTCCGTTGGCCTTGGATTGGTAAACGGCCTGGTCCGCCGCCTCCAGAACCTCTGCCGCGGTTAATCCATCACCCGGATAGGCTGCGACGCCGATGCTCGCGCTGACCTTTCCCAGAGGCTGAAACTCCGCGAATGCAAAGGGTTGCTTGTCAATCGCTTCTCGGAGTCGCTCTGCCAAAATCACGGCCTCGGCAAGCTCCGTCTCAGTGGCTAGCACGACAAACTCCTCGCCCCCGTAGCGCGCGAGAATGTCAGTACTTCGGCACTGGTTCATCAAAACATCCGAAAGCCCTCTTAAGAGTTCATCGCCGGCCGGATGCCCATTGCGGTCGTTGTAATGCTTGAAGTGATCCAGATCGAAAAAAATGAGCGAATAGGGTCGTTCATAGCGCTGACATCGTTCATGTTCCGCCTCGAGTGTATTTTTAAAAAAGCGAAAATTTTTGAGCTGTGTCATCTCATCCGTGGTGGACAAAGCTTCAAGCTTTGTGTTTGCGGAACTGAGCTGCAAAATAAACTGAGAAATCCGGTCTTGATCGAGCCTTTCCTGGGTGATGTCTCGCCCCAGGACCTGAATCACCTTCTCGCCTTCACCGATCTCCATCGCACAAGCAGTCATTCTGATCGGCACCACCCTCCCATCAGCCGCAATCAGGCGCGTCTCCCACTCACGGGGGTAGTAGCGCCTTCGCGCGATCCTTAAGCCCTGAACTAACTCGTCTCGGTAGGATGGCTCGGCAAGATCTCCAATCGGCCTTCCCAGAACTTTTTGAAGAGTAAACCCGAGCACCCGCTCACAAGAATCGTTAACGGCCAGGATGACGTTGGATTCGACATCCACCAAAAAGCCTACGTCGAGAAGCTTCAAAAACAGGTCCTTGTACTTCGCTTTTTCCAGGTAGTCGTGCATGGCAGGTGCTCACTTGTTTTTGACTTCAAAGAAACTTCTCGGAAAACTCCCCATCGATAAAGCTCAACAGTTTTTTCTGACCTTCGACTTCGGTCTCAATACTCACCGTCCTCTTCCAGATCTCAGCGAGTGACCGCAGCGTCTCCCGCGCCCACTTGGAATCGAGGTCCAGACCCTCGAACTTGTGCCAAAGGAGCAACTCCCCTTTGTTTTGATAATTGCCGTCTTTCACAAAAATCTGCGGCTGGCCCATATTGGTCAGCTGAAAGAGAAGCTTTTCTTTGACCTTTTTGGTGTCCCGGTCCGCGATCTCGTACTGGTTGGTGCGGCGATTGAACGCATAGGTATAGAGCTTCAGGCGCTCGCAAAACTCCTCGGTCATGAACTCGTCAATAAACGTGACGTCGTTGCAAACACGCCGCACCTCAAAGATTTTTTTACGGCCAAGTCCCAGGCCCCGATCCCACTTGGCCTTGGTCATCAGATCGTCGCATTCGTCGTATTCTTTTCCGAACTTTCCACGATTCCAACGATCTTCAATATCCCGGTAAAGCTCGACACCGATCTTGTACGGATTGAGCCGCCCTGGCTGCATGGCAAGCACTCCGGCGTTGTGATCGCAAAAATCAATCACCTCTGAGTCATCAAGCACCCGCTCCGTCATGATCTTAGAATGCCAGTAGGACGCCCACCCCTCGTTCATGATCTTGGTCTGAGCCTGGGGCGCAAAATAATAGGCTTCATCACGGATCACCGAAAGCACCTCGTGCTGCCACTGTTCGAGGGGCGCATACTCCAAAAGAAACGAGAGCACGTCCTTTTGCGGTTCAGCCGGTACGGTCTTGCTCTTTTTAATCTTCTCGG
The DNA here is from genome assembly GCA_945865865.1 of Bdellovibrio sp. ZAP7. GTDB lineage: Bacteria > Bdellovibrionota > UBA1018 > UBA1018 > UBA1018 > CAMBEX01. The sequence goes on along the minus strand of CAMBEX010000060.1, from coordinate 2,155 downwards.
CCATCCGCTTCTTTTGCTCGTCGAGAAATTCTTTCGGATTAATGAAAGAGTCCATGTACGAACGCTCAGTCTTAAATCGTCCTGGCTCAGCCGGTAACTGTTCCTGTTGCGGATCCATTAACGACGACACTGCAGTCCGCTTTTTCGCGCCGGAAAACGGCAGATATGGATCGATCAGATTTTCGATCGTGAGACAGCGATCAATAAAATTTTCGACCGTGTCCTGACCATGCCGATCCATGAAGTTACGGATCTTGACGGCATGATTGGCCATCGTGTCGAGCATCTTGCGATTGGTCATCGAAAACCAATAATTGTTTTTAAAGAAATCAGCGTGCGCGTACACATGAGCCATGACCGTCTTCTGGTCCACGAGGCTGTTGGACTTCATCAGATATGCGTAAGAAGGTGAGGTGTTGATCACCATTTCGTAAATCTTTTGCAGCCCCCACTCGTAACCTTTGGAGAGCTGATCGTAATCCATTCCAAACCGCCAATGCGGATAGCGCACCGGAAAACCACCGAGCGCTGCAAGCGAGTTGATTTGATCGGAGTCCACCATTTCAAAAATGACCTCGAAGGGATCGAGGCCATACTGGGCGACGTGACGCCTGATCTCTTCGCGGATTTTTTCGAGGTCGGCCGGCAGAGCGCTGTCTGAATAAGATCCGCGCATGACTTACCTGCCCTTTCCGAGGAAATCCTTGATCGACTGCAAGATTCCCTCTTTATTTTCAATTTTCGAAAGAATGACCGAATCATGCTCGGTCCCGAAGTGTTCCTTCAAATCCTTGTAAAACTGTCCTGACCCATACCGAGACTCGACTTGACCATAACAAAACACATTACTCACGGGGAGTAGGTCTTTTTCGAGGATATCCATGCACACGCGCGTGTCTTCGCCCGACCAATTATCGCCGTCCGAAAAGTGAAACGGATAAATATTCCAGTCAGAAGGCGGATATTCCGTCTCAATCAGCTTCTGACAGAGCTTGTAGGCCGAACTAATGAGGGTACCGCCAGACTCACGTGTTTTGAAAAAAGTGTCTTCGTCCACCTCACGAGCCGAAGCGTCGTGAATGATGTACCGAGTTTCGATTCCTTTGTATTGAGAACGAAGCCACGTATCGATCCAGAACGCCTCGGTACGAACGATTTCTTTTTGCTCGTCGCCCATCGAGCCTGAGACGTCCATCATGTAAATCACGACCGCGTTGTTCTCGTGGCGGACATCTGATTTCCATGAGCGAAACCTCATGTCCTTTTTGACCGGAACGATCACAGGCCTATCAGGATTGTAGGTTCCAGACGCGATCTGCCGTTTCAGGGCCTCCTTGAAGGTCCGCTTGAAATGCCGGAGCGAGTTGGGCCCTTGGCTTGCGATTCCGCTGTAACGTTCTGTCTTGGATTTGAGGGTTCTGTGCCCACGCGGCTCGATTTTCGGAAGCTCAAGTTGCTCTCCCAGAATTTCCGCCAGTTCTTGCAGAGTCAGATCCACATCCAACGAGTGCTCGCCCGGAGAACTTCCGGCTTGCCCCTGCCCTTCTTTCGGCTCGCCCTGACCGACCGGATCTCCCGGCTTGCCGTCGCCCTGGCCCACGCCGCCTTGCTCTTTTTCGCCAAAACGAAAACGCGGAATCTCAATCTGAGGAAGCGGAATCGTGACCGTGTCCTTACCCTTCCGGCCGATCATCTCGCCGTGAGTCACGTACTTTTTGAGGTCTTGCTTGATCTTTCCCTTTACGATCTGCCGAAAGCGGGAATGATCACGCTTAATATTGTAGATCATCTTTTTCTACAGCCTTCCTCAGTTATTGTCTGCGCTTCACGTCACCTCGAGCGAAAATGCTAGCCACGAAGTTCAGTACATCAGTCGCGCAGATATCGCAGTAGCCCATGTTCTTCATCAACCGGGTCTTCACCACGTCAATCTTTTCCTGCGTGTTGCGATCCACCACGTTTGAGATCAACGAGGTCAACTTGATCGTGTCCTTCTGATCCTCAAAGAGCTTGAGCTCGAGCGCTTTATGCAAACGCTCGTTGGTCTTGTAATCAAAAGTGCGACCCTCGATCGCGAGCGCACCGATGTAGTTCATGATCTCGCGACGGAAATCATCTTTGCGACTCTCCGGAATCTCAATCTTGTCCTCGATCG
>CAMBEX010000059.1 GCA_945865865.1 Bdellovibrio sp. ZAP7 | reverse complement strand
CGGTTTCGTCTTCGCGATCTGCCATCGAAACGACAAACGGAACTTTTTCAACCGCATCTGCCCAGCCCGCTGCCTTGGGCAAAACATAGGCAGGATTGGTTCCCCAAACGAGGAGCAGATCCACCTGGCCCGTCCTCATGTCCTGCATGAGTTTGGAAACCGCGGCAAAACCCGTGCGGCGATCCTGCGTGGCACGAGTTCCGTCCACCGTCACGCCTTCGTTTCCGAGAAGTGAGTTCAAAAAGTTTGCAGCGACTTGAAGCGCAAGCGTGTCGTCGGTACGGGCGTTTAAGCCCCCCGCGACAACCAACGATTTTCCGCGAGACTTCCATAATCCGGCCGCGATCTTGCGAATTTTCGCAGCGCCGCCTTCGATTCCGATTTCGGCAGCCACGACTTCTGGCTTGTAGGTAGCGACTGAGGCTTGAGCTTCACCTAACGAAGCGCCCTGCTCACCTAATGCGTTTGCAATCGCGAGCGCCATCTTGAGTTCGTCGCCGGGACGAACCGCGTAACGCTCATCCGAATTTGCACCCGTCAGAGTCATCATCGACTCGACCGTCACAAGCTTGGAGAGATCGGCGTTTTTTGCGCTCAGTTTGCGATTAGAAGCCCAAGCACGGCCGTACTCAACGGCATCCGGCCAGGTTCCTAAAAAGTCCGCGCCCAACGAAAGAACCATCGCGGCTTTAGTAAAGTCATAGTGAGGAAGAACCGCGGCGCCGTAGCACAGCTCCTGACCTTCGATCACTTCGTCGAGAGTCAGGGCTTCAAACTCAACATGAGCCCCGGTTTTAAAGTTTGCCAGAAACTCACCGATCAAACGGCGAGTCGTCGGACTTTTTACTTCACCCGTCAACACGCGAACGCGACCGCCGTTGGCAGCCAGTTTTTTTAAGCGAGAGAGAATCGCGATATCCGCATCACTCCATGTGATGGCTTTGGATCCGCCATCAGCGCGCGTCCTGCTCACTGGATTTTTGAGGCGGGCAGTATCGTAAAGATTGAGAAGCGCCGCATGACCGCGAGAACTGAGTGCGCCGCCGCTCATCGGATGGTCGACATTTCCTTCGAGCTTGATAGGGCGACCTTCGCGAGTTTTGATCACCACACCCAAACCGGTCTCCGGATCGGTGGATGCGTAAAAGTTGGCTTCGCCCGGCGTGATTTCTTCGGGCTTAACAACGTAAGGAATAATTTTGTGAACGGGGCGACGCGCGCAGGCCGCAGTGGCCATGGCCATGCTGGCTCCCATGATGGTCAAGAAATCGCGGCGAGCCAGTTCAAGCTTTCCGGTTTTTTCAATCGCCTCAAGCGTTTCAATGGGCTTGTCATGAAACTCTTGTCCGCGACGCTCTTGCGCCTTTGGATCGTTCCAATAATCGGCGGAAAGCTCACCGACGGAAACCCAGTGACGTGGAGGAACAAAATTCTCTTCTGACTGTGGGTGCTTTTCCATTTGTATTCCCTGATTTATTCCTGGTGTTCTTCTAAATTCGCCCTGAATTATTGATGGCAGGCGGAACAACTCGTCGTCGCAATCGGCTTGTAGCGCTGGCCCGGATCGTTCACATGAGGATTGGTTTTTAGGATTTCACGAACCACGTTGCTCGGAGTGGTCTTGCCGCGATGGCAGTCCAAACACCAACCCATGGTCAGGGGTTCCATCTGCTCGACGCGGTCCATCGACTTGATGTCACCGTGACAGGTTTCGCATGAAACGCCCTTGGCTACGTGACGCTTATGAGGAAAATAAACGAAATCTGGAAGCTCGTGAATACGTACCCATTCAACGGGCTTTCCTTCGGCGTAATGCTGCCGGAGCTTTTGAATATGCGGGCTGTCAGTCTTAACGACGGAGTGACAGTTCATGCAGACATTCATTGCCGGAATCGTAGCGTGTCGAGATTTTTCAACGCCTACGTGACAATAAGCGCAGGCGATCTTGTTTTCGCCGGCATGAAGCTTGTGGCTGAACGGAATCGGCTGTTCTGGCGCGTAACCTTGATTAGAGGCGCTTGGAAATAATGAACCGACTGCGACACCGGCAACAAGCAGTGCGATAATTCCGCCGACTACCGCCATTGCCTTCTGTGGACCTGTGATGCGAACCATGGAGTACCCATCCCTATAATGGATTTGGAGTAATAGAATTCGTTTAAATCGTATTAACTTCAATCAGACAAACTTTCTAGTCTGAATTCAAGTAAATCCATGGAGTTCGGTGCGAACAGAAAGACTGGGCGCCTCGCCCCTCCCCCAAAAGATTTTCTCGACCGGCCCTTGATTTATTTTTGACGCGCTTCGTGATGATTTGGAAGTTGTCCCTATCGAAACTTTTGGTAGGGTGGCGACGCTCGTCAAACATCCATACCTCGTTACCGTTTTGAGCTTGGGGGCTTTTTGAAATTCATTCGCGCCGGTTCTTTCATTCCTGTTCGCAGGAAGTTCGGTTTCGTGTCTGCATTTCGCGTTTTTTTCGGCCTTTTTGCCGCTTTTTTTCTGTCCACCCAGGCGCTGGCGTTTCCGGCCAAGCTGGGTGTGGGGCCCGACAATAACCACGCACTTTTGAGCAACACAATCCGTTCCGCCCGGAGCCGACTGGACATCAACATCTATCAGCTCGAGAGCCAGACGATCGCGAAAACCCTCATCGGTCGCATTCAAAAAGGCATCCAAGTACGGCTCCTGATTGAGGCGCAACCCTTTGGATCCATGTCTGCCGAAGGCATTCAGATTTTAGAACAAATCCGGGACGAAATGTCTCTTGCCGCAAACAAAGGCAACCACCTCTATTTGATGTACCGAAAGTTTCCAGGCGGTGATCGACGCTTTGTCTACAATCACGCAAAATACATCGTCGTGGATGGCAAGAAAGTCTGGATCAGCTCAGAAAACTTCACCAACAAAGGCCATGCCCTGCCAGGCTATGTCGGTAATCGCGGCTGGGACACGGTCCTTTCAGACCTGACCTTTGCTACTCAAATGACCAAGCTCTTTGAACAGGATGCTGATCCCGCACTCGACGATGTTTTGGAAGTGGGGCCAGGAGATGCAATTCCGGGATCTCAGTCAGATTCGGGTGGCCCAACTCCCGATGAAGGCCCAATGGCGTCGAACGGAAAACTTCGGACGCTGCCCCCCATTGCTGAGGCCGAGGGTCAGATCGAAAGTGTCACTTTGGTGACGTCTCCGCTCGCGAACCAGCCTCTGATAGATTTGATCCGCTCTGCAAAGTCCCATCTTTCGGTTGAGCACATGAGCCTTCCGTCGGTCTGGTATGCGGGCCCCAATCCTTACATGAGTCCTCTCGTTGCCGAACTGATCGCGGCAGCCGAACGCGGCGTTCACGTGCGCGTACTTCTCAATGACAACGACGCGTTTGGAAGGGCTGACCAGGGCTCCGACAAATCGGATGACGGTCCGGGCAGATTGCGCAATCAAGCGAATTCTCGGGCCTACACTTTGGCAAAACCCGCAAACGAGATCACCGTTGAACTCTTGAACTCACTCAGACAGCAGCGACAGATTCCGCTCTTTGCTCGGATCATCAATGTCGAGCGCGCGCAGATCAGTTACATCCATAACAAAGGTATATTGGTGGACTCAGACCTCACTCTCGTGAGTTCCATCAACGGGAGCCGAAACTCCGTCCACTTCAATCGCGAAGTCGCAGTCCTGCTCAAGAGCCGAGATGCGAATGCTTATTATGGCGGCGCTTTTGATTTTGATTGGAATCAGTCGGAGGTGCCGGCCTCGTGGAACGAAAATCCTTTGGCGTCGCTTACGAACTGGTTTTTTCTGCAGTTACACTAGTTTTATGGGCCTTACTGGCCTGTAAACCTTGCCAGCAGAATGACGGTAAATATGCTGGCGAGGTTGGCAGGGGTGCGCTAGACTCAGGCTATGGAGTTTATCCGCGCGGCCAGCCTTCCCGTAGAGTCATTCTTTCTATTTGGTCCTCGTGGTACTGGCAAATCCACCTGGCTTCGCAAATCATTCCCGACTGCTAAGACTTTCAATCTTCTCCTGACTAAAGAATATCTCAGACTCAGCCGCTCTCCCGAGCTCTTTCGCGCGGAAGTGGAGGCCCTCCCTCGAAAATCCTGGGTCGTCATCGACGAAGTCCAGCGCCTTCCCTCACTCCTCAATGAGGTGCATGCGCTTCTTGAAGATCACCCAGGGAGTTATCGTTTTGCTCTGACTGGATCGAGTGCCCGAAAACTCAAGCGTGACGAGGCCAATCTTTTGGCTGGACGAGCCATTACGCGCGGATTTTTTCCGCTCACCCGCAAAGAGCTAGGCGCGCATTTCAATCTCAACCGCGCCCTTCGCTATGGATGCCTACCCCGCGTCTGGTCGCATCCGGAGTCTCCCAAGGGGCTTCCGAGTGAAATTCAGGTGCAAGAATATCTGGAGAGCTTTGCGGAGACTTATCTTCGTGAAGAGATTCAGCAAGAAGCTTTGGTTCGAAATCTCGATTCTTTTTCACGATTTTTAGAAGTTGCGGCGATCGCAAACGGGCAGATCCTAAATATTTCAAATGTATCTCGTGATTGCCATGTGGCACGCCAAACGGTGCACGGTTTTTACGACGTGTTAGAAGAAACGCTTTTGGGAATCCGTCTTCCCGCCTGGCGACCGAGACTCAAGGTCAAAGAGGTCGAACACCCCAAGTTTTATTTCTTCGATGGAGGTGTGGCGCGAACACTCCTCGGAAAAATCGCGGAGCCTCCCGAATCCGCTGAAGAGGGGGTTCTTTTGGAATCCTTTCTACTCAATGAACTCAGGGCGTTTGATTCGTATGCGGGCCTAAAGGGAAAATTTTCTTATTGGAGAACACCCTCTGGATCTGAGATCGATTTGATTTGGACGAAAGGCTCGAGGTCCGTTGGTTTTGAATTCAAACGGACGACTCGCTGGAGGCGCGAGGATTCGGCAAGTCTCCTGGAAGTCGTTCAAAGCGGTAAACTCAAGCGAGGATTTGCCGTTTACCTCGGCAAGGAAACTCTCGCGCTCGGTAAAAATGTCGTAGCGCTTCCGATCGAGGCTTTTCTCGAAAAACTTGCCCAGGGCAAAGTCATCGACTGAGTTTGGTTTTTTCTTCCATCAGCAGCTGTTCGTCCCTGAGTGATCGCACGATCTCCGAAAAAATCTCTTGGAGTGCCGCCTGAGCGCGCTTGCCGCGGGCGAGTTCTTTGATGACTTCGTGGGGTGCGAGGCCTTGCTGAAGTCCCTGCGCGACGGCGAAAACCAGGGGCGTGAGCTGGACGGACCGGATCTCCTCGGGCTGAGTGAGCGTTCTAAAAACCGCTAAAAACAGGGGCGATTTGAGTTTTTTTGGGACTGACTTGTAGCCGCGCTTGCGATTGAGGATTTTTTCGCTCCACGAGGGCGCATCGTGTTCGAGCATCAGGAGTTCGAGCGAAGGGTTGGTGATGTCTTCGGCTTGCGGGCCTCGCGCCGAAACCGCCTCAAAGCGCGCCCATTCATAGAGCGCGAGTTCTTGAAGCGCCCTGGGCTTGAGGGTGGCTGGCCAACCCAGAGGCGCGCGCGCCAGACGAAAATCTCGCGGCGGATTTTTCGCGAAAAATTTCTCGGCGACGCTTTGCCAGGACTGCGCGCCCTTCGTGCTCTCGAGAAAAAGGCAGATGGCCGGATAGGCGCTCTGGATCGAGTCCAAGAGCGCGTTTTGCGTGAGTTCACGATAGAGCGCGAGTTCGGGTGTGGAGCGTAAGGCCTGCTTGGCGCCGTAGACCGCGCGAAGCATCTTGCGTTGGTTTTTGAGAATAGTCGGGCCCACCTTTTGGTTTCGCATCTGCGTTAAAGTCACGAGGTATGCGCAAGGAGCTTACGCCTTCTTTTGTGCCCAAACAAACCCGTAATCGCCCAGGTTTTTGTAAGCCTTGTGACCTCGGCAGAGAGTACACGCGGCACGCGTAAGCTGAATGTTTCCTTGTGTAGGGGTCGAGATTCTTTAGGAGCGATTGAAAGTCATTGAGTGCTACCGAGGGGCGTGGGCGGCGAGAGCCGCGAGGCTGAGTGTTGTCCAGCTTTGCCAATCACCCGCTCGAGTGAAACCGCGCATGCCAGTCAAGGTTTGGTTAAGAATCCCTATTCCCAGGTCCCTTTCGGCGGGGCCAAGAGCCAGCCGAGCCCCAGCCTCACTTATAAAGCTCCACAGCGGCGCACGAGGGGCCAACCCCTGAAAATGGCATCAGAAATTACCGAAGTAACTCAAGCATTTGCCTCCGGCAGAACAGAGGCATAAACTAAGGAGTAGGCCTGAACCGAGGTAAATTTGAAAGCGCTACCCCTCACGAAACCTGCGAACACCGGCGCCCTTTGTGCGCAGAGCCCTAAAATTTCTCGAAGTAACTTCGGGATTCGCGCTGTCGTTTTTACTTTCACCCTCGCGATTTTTTCTTTCCTGCACTCGACCGAATCGGCCGCTGTCACCAATGTTCCTGACACCAAACCTCCGACCGCGGCAACGGGTCTCGTGTGGTCAGTCAAAACCTACTCCACCACCTTGACTCCACAGGCGTTGTGGAAAAAATCCGTCTCCCTAGACCTAGGCAGTCAGAAGATTCAGTTTTTTCAAGGCGCCAAGTGCAATACTGCTTTCGGAAGTCCTCAAGAGCTCACCACGACTGATCAGTCCGCCATTTTGGTCAACGAATCCGATGGCGCGGCATTTACCTTCAAAGTCATCAGCACCGACAATTCTGGAAACTCTCTGGCTTCTGCCTGCTCAGCTGCGGTCATCATCGACGCCACACCTCCTCTCGCTGCGGTCACTCAAGGGTGGGAAGCCACGCGCCCGATGGTCAAGAACCTCATTTCCCTTTGGACCAAAAGCACATCAACAGACGTCGCCAAGCAGGTCATTCGTTATTATACGGATGGTAACTGCGGCAGCCTGGCCGGAACCGGCGCGAAATTTGACCTTGGAAATCGCGGCCAGGAGCGCCACGTTTTGAAGATTCTCCCCGGAAAGGTCTACTATTTTAACGTCTTGACCATCGACAAAGCGGGCAACGAAACGCCATCAGTTTGTTCTTCTGGAAGAAGTTACGACGGTACACCTCCGACAGCGACCATCAATCAAGCCGACGATCAAGCAGACCCGACCAACACGTCGCCCATTCGATTTAAAGTCATTTTTAACGAAGCCATCAGTGCGGGTAGTTTTGCGGCAAACGACATTACTCAAAAAGGGACGATCAAGCGAGTCACCTGGAGCATCACAAACTCAGGCGACAGCATGAGCTTCGCGGTCACCGGGACGCCCTTAGCCGGAAGTGAAGGAACCGTCATTCCGTACCTGCGCGCGGCTGCCGTAATGGATCCGTACGGAAATCCCAATCTCGCGGCCACGAGCACGGACGCCAACGTGAGATTCGACGCCATGGCGCCCGTCAAAGCCTCGCAACTCAGTTGGAATGTCACGGCACCCACCTCAAACCCAGCGCTTGCTGCGCGATGGGTAAAGTCAAAATCCGCGGACCTCGCGCAACAACGAATTCAGATTTATGCGGGTGGCGCGTGTGATGTCACCATCGGTGGACCGCTCGATCTCAATTCGACCACTGCCCAGACCTACGGATGGACCGCACCGGGCGACGACCTCTACACATTCAAAATTAGCAGTCTCGACGCCGGTGGAAACACATCAGACTCGGCGTGTTCACCGATAGCCAATGTGGATTCTACACCTCCTTCGATTCATAACGTGCTTGCGACCACGGGCAACGGCGTTTTCGGTCCGGGTGTGGCTATTCATCTCCAAATCAAGTGGAGCGAGATCGTCAACGTGACCGGAGTTCCGCAGATTCAATTGACTGCCGGGCCCAGTCCCCGATTTGCAACTTACAGCGAGGGCTCCGGGACCGCTTACACAACGTTTGTGTATACGGTCGAAGAAGGCGACGAAGCCGCTGACCTCGAATACGCGAGCGCTTCGGCCCTCGCGCTCTCTGGCGGGACCATCAAAGATCTGACCGAGCGCGCGGCTTCGGTTACGCTTCCCCCGCCAGGAACTCCCGGCCCCTACGGGTCACTGGGCGCTAACCAGGATATCGTCATCGATACGGTGGGACCGGCGGTGACAATCAGCGCGCCGTCATCACCCGTTTTTGTGATCGGCGCAGCGGTAAACTACACACTCACGTACAGTCAGGCTTCAGAGATCACACTGACGTTTCAGGATATTTCGATCAACACCACGGGAGAAGTCGTTTGTAGTCACCAACTCACCTCGCCACAGGTTGACGTCAGGCAAATAAGTTTCAGCAACTGCACGGGCAGCGGCACCATTGCCATTCAAATTCCGAATGGTACGGCTTCGGATGAGGCTGGCAACTTTACCGCGGCCGCAGGTCCATCGGCTCCGTTTCGCGTGGATCCCGCAGGAAGCAATCAGGTGGGATTTACCGGGCAACTCAATCTCCGCCAAGGCGGTACGATGAGCGGAGACGGTGCACAGCTTCAGGTGACTTTTGGAAATCCGATCAACGAGAAAAAACAATCTGGCGCTCAAAACGACGGCCAAACTGTCAAAAACCATCCGGACGTTCAGGGGATTTACCTCGTTCCGAATGAATAGTCGGGCCCACCTTTTGGTTTCGCATCTGCGTTAAAACAGTCGAGTGTGATGGGAGGGCCCACGTTTTGGGACTGCGCCTTTTGAGTGCCTCATTTCTGGATTCACTCCTCACTCCTCACTGTTCCGGCAGCTTACGCGTTCCGCGTGTGCTCGGCGCCGAAGCCCTCCTGGGTCGACATCACGCCCGCGAAGGGCCGCCGAGCACCGTGCGTACGCTACTTTCCGCGAAACGACTATTTCGCCGAAGGGCAACCCGACACGCGCGCTCCCGGCACACACCGCGGCATCACGTCTCCGGAGAACGAAGCGCCGCGTCACCGTTAGAACCCCATTCGCCATTCCAACCGAAACCCAGCACCCTCCACTTACCGCGAAACGACTATTTCGCCGAAGGGCCGTCACGCCCCACCGGGCAGAAAACTCCACTTCAGCTAGGCAATTAAAACCCTGGGCACTTTTGACCCACTGTAAATCACTTTGACACTTCGAGTTAGTCTAATTAATTCAAATACTTAGGTCATATAAAAAGTCTTAACGTTTAGCCGTCCGTAGTCGATAATTAAGGATGGAATAGGCCGTTTAGCAGGAATGGCCTTTTTCTAGTCAGGCGGGACGTGTTGATGCGGAATTGGAAACAAAACGTGGTCGTGCGCGCGCTCATGGTTTGCTGCATTGCGGCAAACGCTGGGGCGAGCCTTGTCTCCCGGGCATACGCCGCCGGCGAACTGCCGCAGACTTATTCGTTTCAAGGTCGCCTGTTTAACGAAGACGGCACCGCGCCTCTTTCTGAAACCGTTTCACTCACCGTCGGAATCTACGACCCCACCGGCACCTGCTTACTTTACGAAGAATCCCACTCCGATCTCGATCTCTCGACGACCGAGGGTTCGTTTAACTTGCAACTCGGTTCCTCCCCCAACGCAAGCAAACGCACCTCTGACGATCCCGCTCTTTCGATGGCCCGCGTGTTTACCAACGCCTCCGCACAACTTCGACCCGACCACGCGACTTGCCCTGATGGCTACTCACCTGCCGCAGGCGATACGAGAAAACTTCGCGTCACGCTCACTCGCGCAAGTGGCGCAACCGTCACACTCACTCCGGATCAAACGATCAACAGCGTTCCACAAGCTTCTGTTGCTGAGACCCTGCAAGGAAAAGTTCCAGCCAACTTTGTGCAAGTCACGGGCAACGTCTCGCAAGCAACAGTCGAGGCGCTCACCAACGACAGCGACGCATCGAGTTTGCATCAACATGATTCGCTCTACTTGCGAAGCGGCGGCAATCAGATTCAAAACCTGGGAGCCGGCACGACTTACTCCACCGGATCATTCGGAATCGGAACCTCATCACCCAATGCAAGATTTGAAGTGCGTTCCAACTCGGATTCATCGGCCGGAATGATCATCACGCGCAACTCGTCGACTCAGACCGCAAATATTTTAGAAATCAAAAGTGAGTCGGGTTCGATCCTCATGAGTGTCGATCGCAGCGGCCAGATCAATATGCCGGTGGCTACTCCGACTGCTGCAACGCATGTCGTGACCAAGGGATATCTCGACTCGTATTTCAACACGACAGTCGCCGGAAAAGTGAGCAAATCAGGCGACGCAATGACAGGCGTTTTAGAACTCAACGGAACAGGCTCGAGTACGGGCGGAAACGCTCGCCTCACTAACTTAGTTCTTCGCGAAAACCAGGCGATTTCTTTTAGACGAAGCTCCGACAGCGCGCTGATTCCGATCATCGGTACGCAAGGCAGCACGGGCTCACGCATTTTAGAAATCGGCGGAATGGGAAGTGAGATGGCAACAGGCGCCATCACTCTCGACGTCAACGGCGAGGTCGCGCGTTTTACTTCTACTGGCAATGGCGGAAGACTCGGGATCGGAACCTCGACACCTTCGCAAAAATTAGACGTGCAAGGAAACATCGCCGTATCTAGCACGCTGCTGCTCTCCACCCACACGGTAGCCAGCAATCGCGTGGGTGTGGTCGGTGTGAACATGGTGTGGACGGGTTCGGACTACCTGACGCCCGATGCGACTAACCCGGGCGCTGCCATCGAAATTCACCGAGGTGCCGGAAGATTTAATTTTAGAACCGCAAGCGGTGGAATCGACTCTTCGATCGGAATGAACGGAGCTGACTCTTACTTCAACGTCAATGGCGGCAACGTCGGGATTGGCACCACTACTCCGACGGAAAAGTTAGAGGTCGCTGGAAACATCAAAGCTGCGGGCATCCAAGCTACCAGCATCACGTTTTCGGATGGCTCCACACTCGCAACCGGAATCGGAGTTTCAAGTTTCAACACACGCACGGGTGCCGTCGCCTTGAATTCTGCGGACGTCGTCGGCGCTCTCGGATTTACTCCAGCAGAAATCACTGAGACCACCGCTGCCCTCAGCACCAAGGTCAACAAAGCCGGCGACACGATGACGGGGGTTTTAAATTTACCTTCGAATGGCCTGGTCGTCGGAACCAGTCAACTCGCGGTTTCGGGCGGAAAAGTGGGGATTGGGACCGCAAGTCCTTCAAACGCCCTGACCGTCAGCGCAGCGGGTGATCCATTTAAAGTCATCAGTTCGACTAACCATTCGATCATCGTCGATACGATCAATGGCGGAAGCCAAATTGACATCAACAATATTGCAGGCGCTTTAAGACTGAGAACAGGTGGCGCAGATCGCCTGACGGTCGACACGAGCGGCAACGTCGGCATCGGCACGACGACTCCCACCGAAAAACTCGAAGTCAGTGGAACGATCAAAGCCACGAGCGTCAAGTTTAGTGACGGAACTTTACTGACCACCGGCAATCCCGGCGTCATGACCTTCAACGGCCTGGCCGGTGACGTCACACTCAGTTCTGGAGACGTCAACACTGCTCTTGGATTTACTCCCGCAAATAATGCAACAATGACCACCGCTCTCGCTACAAAAGAACCGAACCTCACCGCCGGAACCACAGCGCAATATTACCGCGGTGATAAAACGTGGCAGACGCTCGACACTGCGTCCGTTCCAGAAAGCGGAAGTCTTTATTTCACCGACGCTCGCGCGCGCGGCGCGATCTCAGCCTCTTCACCTTTGAACTATGATTCAGGTACGGGCGCACTGGGTCTCGATGCTTCAGGGGTAATCGCTGGCACCCATACCAAAGTCACTGTCGATGATTTCGGCCGCGTGACTGTGGGCGAAAGTCTTGCCGCCACGGACATTCCATTTTTGAATGCCGACAAAATCACGAGCGGAACGCTGGATGCAGACCGCATTCCGACCTTGGATGCCTCCAAAATATCCGGAACTCTCGACGTTGGTCGCATGCCCGCATTCACGGGTGATGTGACAACCGAAGTCGGAGGAGTTGCGACCACGATTACAGCGGGTACTATCGTCACTGCTAAAATCGCTGACGCCAATGTGACGACCGATAAAATCGCAGAGAGCGCGGTTACTACAGCAAAAATGGCTAACGGCAATGTGACCACCGAAAAAATCGCTGACGGCGCCGTTACTGCCGCAAAACTGGGCACCGATGTTGGAGCGTGGGCCACGAGCGATGGCAACGTATCCCGGTCCAGCGGCAACGTCGGAATCGGAACCGCCACCCCGACTGCTGCACTCGAAGTCGCTGGACAAGTCAAAATCACGGCCGGAACCCCTGGACTTGGAAAGGTTCTCACGAGCGATGAAGCAGGGCTTGCGACGTGGGAAACGCCGCCACTTGAAGTCACGACCTTTAGCGGTCGCACGGGAGATATTTCACTCCTTTCTTCTGACGTCACTTTCGCTCTTGGATTTACACCCGCGAACAATGCAACAATGACGACCGACCTCGCCGGAAAAGAACCCACCATTGCTCCTGGAAGCTCTACTCAATACTGGAGCGGTGATAAAACGTGGCAGACGCTCAACACCTCGGTGGTTCCAGAATCAGGGAACATTTACTTTACCAATACACGCGCACGTAGCGCGATCTCAGCATCTTCACCTTTGAACTATGATTCAGGTACGGGCGCACTGGGTCTCGATGCTTCAGGCGTAACCGCTGGCACCCATACCAAAGTCACTGTCGATGAATTCGGCCGCGTGATTGTGGGAGAAGGTCTTGCCGCCACGGATATTCCAGTTTTGGATGCCGACAAAATTACGAGCGGAACGTTGGGTGCCGATCGCATTCCGACCCT
>CAMBEX010000058.1 GCA_945865865.1 Bdellovibrio sp. ZAP7 | reverse complement strand
CGTGAGCGGCCCGTCGGCAGCCACAAGATTGATCACCCCGGGTGGAAGGCCTGCTGTCTCAAAAAGCTTCATGAGGTACCAAGCCGAAAGCATCTGCGTATCGGAGGGCTTCCAGACCACCGTGTTTCCGAGCATCGCTGGCGCGGCGGGCAGGTTTCCGGCAATGGCTGTGAAGTTAAAGGGCGTGATCGCGAGAACAAAACCTTCGAGGGGGCGATAGTCGGTGCGGTTCCACACTCCGGGCGAAGAGATCGGCTGCACCTGTAAAATCTGTTGATAGAAATGCGCGTTAAACCGCAGAAAATCGATCAGCTCACAGGCCGAATCAATCTCCGCCTGATAGAGGTTTTTGGACTGGCCCAGCATCGTTGCGGCATTCACGGTGTCGCGCCAAGGACCCGCCAAAAGATCGGCGGCCTTGAGAAAAATCGCGGCCCTTTGTTGCCAGGGAGTCGCTTCCCACTGGGCTTTTGCCTTAAGCGCCGCATCGGCTGCCGCATTGAGTTCAGCAGCACCCGCCAGGTGAAATTCCGCCAGCACCTCACCGTGAGAATGCGGCATGACCACTTTGCGCTTATTTCCGGTTCGGATCTCTTTGCCGCCGATGACCAGCGGAATCTCGGTCAATTCTTTGGCCATGGCTTCTAAGCGCAGCTTGAGCGATGCGCGAAGAGGATCACCGGGCGGATATTGGCGAACCGGTTCGTTGACGGGTTGGGGAACTGAAAACAGCGCATCTCCGGCGTGGCTAAGTGTGGACATGAGAGCCACCTTAACCTAAATTATTCCCTATTCAAACGGAGCCATTCACGGAGCCCTTACAATGAAAAAGTCAGTCGTTCTTTCACTCTCGGTCGTGTCCATTCTCGCACTCTCGCTCGTCACTGGCGGTTGCACCAAAAAACAAGCCGGCACAGCCCAACAGCCGGGCACTTTTTACGAACAGATCGACGCGGATCCAACGACCCTCAACCCGATTACCTCCGCGGATTATTACGCAAGCTCGGTACAAGGCTACATTTTCAGCACACTGCTTGAGCGCGACGAAAACAACTGGGACTGGGTTCCTTCGCTTGCCGAAAAGTACGAGATTTCGAAAGACGGAAAGACCTTTACCTTTACGATCCGGGACGGCGTGAAGTGGCACGACGGAAAACCTGTCACCGCCGAAGACGTCAAATACAGTTTTGATGTGTACTTTGAAGGCCGCTTTGAAGCGCCTCACGTCAAAGTTTATCTCGAAGGAATCAAAGAAGCCAAAATCGTAGACCCCCGTACGGTCCAGTTCAGCACCAAAGAGGTCTATTTCAAAAACTTCAACACAGTTGCGACGCTCACCATTGTACCCAAACATTTTTACGGCGTGGGCGATCACAAAGATCCAAAATTCAACAAAGAGCTGATCGGCACCGGACCCTACAGACTCAAAGAGTGGGTCAAAGGCCAGCGCATCGTTCTTGAAAAAAATACTGAGTGGTACGGACGCTCACTCCCTTATCTGGGCGAGCGCAACCACTTTGACCGCATCTTTATGCGCCCGGTAAAAGAAGAAGCCGTTGCACTCGAACTTCTCAAAAAAGGCGACGTGGACTTTTTGGGGCTAACTCCTGAGCAATATGTTCAAAAAACCCAAGGCCCGGAGTGGGGTAAAAAAGTCATCGCGGTCAAAACCCAAAACAGCTCACCCTCTAATTTCAGTTACGGATTTATCGGCTGGAACGGAAAGCATCCCATCTTTAAGGATCGTGACGTACGCGTGGCGATGTCTCACCTGGTCAACCGAGACTTCATGATCGATAAATTTCTTTTTAACCTGAGCGAAAAGGCAAAAGGCCCGTTCGGAAACATGAGCACCGCAAGCTCACCCAACGTTCAGCCCGTAGAATTTAACCCCAAGAAAGCACTCGCGCTTCTTGAAAAGGCCGGCTGGAAGCTCGGACCTCAGGGACTCACCAAAAAAATCGACGGCAAAGACACGCTTTTTGAATTCACTCTCATTGGTGCCAACAAGGACTCCGAAAAATATTGGACCGTGATCAAAGAGGACATGAAAAAAATCGGCATCACGCTCAACATCAAGACCGTCGAGTGGAACAGCTTTCTTAAACTCGTTGACGAGAGAAAGTTCGACGCCGCGACGCTCG
The DNA here is from genome assembly GCA_945865865.1 of Bdellovibrio sp. ZAP7. Classification (GTDB taxonomy): domain Bacteria; phylum Bdellovibrionota; class UBA1018; order UBA1018; family UBA1018; genus CAMBEX01. The sequence continues at coordinate 10,845 of CAMBEX010000058.1, read as the reverse complement.
GCTGGAGTGTGGGCGATCTTGAGCCAGACCCAAAACAGATCTGGCACTCGGCTTCGATTCCGGCTCCTGGCCACAACTTTGTGAGCTACTCAAATTCAAACGTCGATAAACTCACGGACAAGATGCGCGCGACGATGGACGAAAAAGCTCGCCAAAAAATCCTCCATCAGATTCACGAACAGATCGCAGCCGACCAACCCTACACCTTCTTGTTTAATCGCAAATTTTCGATGTACGCCCACACGGCGCGCATGGATAAAAAACAGGACACGCTCAAGTACGCTATCGGAAGCAACACTTGGAAAATCGGCGGGGCGCCGTCAGCTGAAGTCAAGACGCAGTAGGGATTTTGTAAATGCTCGTTTACCTCGTCAGACGCCTGATTGCGATTGTGCCGACATTGTTTGGCATCACGCTGGTTGCTTTTGTGATTATCAATCTGGCCCCCGGCGGTCCGATCGAACAAAAACTCCAGCAGATCCGCTTTGGCGCCCAGCACGCTCAGGGTGGCGCGGGCGGCGGTGCGACTTCGGGCTCCTCAGCACGATCGGGGAGCCAAGAGGTCACGGGCGAGGTCATCGAGGCCCTCAAAAAGCAGTACGGGTTTGATAAGCCCGTTCTCGTTCGTTACGGAATCTGGCTGAAAAATCTTTCCACTTTGGACTTTGGAAAAAGCTTCACGCACGAAGAACCGGTTTTAGACGTCATCTTGCGAAAGATGCCGGTATCCATTCAGTTTGGGCTCGTGAGTTTTTTCTTAAGCTACCTCGTGTGCGTTCCGCTCGGAGTGATGAAAGCGGTCAAGCATGGCCAGAGATTCGACACCGGATCCTCCATGGTTTTATTCATGGCCTACTCGACGCCCTCGTTCATGCTCGCAATTTTGCTCATCGTACTTTTTGGAGGCGGGAGCTTTTTTGATTGGTTTCCGATTAACGGAATTGTTTCGGACGACTATGACTCGTTCACGTTTTTTGGAAAGATCATCGATCGCGTCCATCACTTCATCCTGCCTCTGATTTGCTACATGATCGGATCGTTTACGACTTTGACGGTCCTCATGAAAAACTCGATGCTCGAGGAAATCAAAAAGGACTACGTCCGTACCGCGCGCAGCAAGGGGTTGCCCGAAAATCGCGTGGTCTTTAAGCATGCTCTTCGCAACGCACTGATCCCGGTGGCCACGGGGCTCGGACATTTTCTTTCGGTCTTTTTTGCCGGAAGCCTGCTCATTGAAACGATCTTTGGCCTCGATGGCATGGGACTGCTCGGCTACAACTCGATTTTGCAGCGCGATTACAACGTCATCATGGGCTTGCTTGTGATCGAGAGCTTTTTGTACCTGCTCGGAAACATCGTGAGCGACTTTCTTTACGTCGCTATCGACCCTCGAATTGACTTCGGGGCGGTGTCCAAATGATGAAGCTCCGGTTATCGCCCGCGACGGAACGCAGGCTTAAGAACTTCAAAAAAAACCGCATCGCCATGGGGTCAGTGATCTTGCTGGGACTTGCGCTCGTCGCGAGCCTCGCCTCAGAGCTGATTGCCAACGATCGCCCTTACGTCATGAAGTATGACGATAAGATTTATTTTCCAACTTTCAGGGAGCCGCTCGCGGCAGAGCTTGGCATCACGGACAGCTACACGGTGGACTACGCAAAATTGGATTTGGCGACTCACGGCTGGGCCGTGTTTCCACCCGTGCACTTCAATCCGCTTCAGAGCAACGCAAACGTCGAAACCTATCCAAGCCCTCCCTCGCTGAATAACCCGATGGGCACTGATGATCGTGGCCGCGATGTTTTTGCGCGCCTTCTTTACGGGTTCAGGATTTCGTTTGTCTATGCGATCGGTGTTTGGCTTTTGACCTATATCGTCGGCGTGACCTTTGGCCTTTCAATGGGGTTTTTTGGCGGCTGGGTGGACTTTGCCGGACAGCGCCTGGTTGAAGTTATGAGCAGCGTACCGCAGTTCTTTTTGCTCATTATCTTGATTTCTATTTTTGAGCCGAGCCTCACACTTTTGATTGCGGTAACGGCAGTTTTTGGTTGGATTTCGATCAGCTATTACACCCGCGCCGAGGGACTGAAACTCCGCAAACTCGAGTTTGTTGAGTCGGCACGCGCGCTGGGGCTCCCGACTTGGCGGATTCTGTTAAAGCACGTCCTGCCCAACGCCCTGACTCCGATCATCACGTTTTCGCCCTTTGCGATCGCGGCCGGAATCACGGGACTTGCGGCACTCGATTACCTGGGCTTTGGCCTGGCCCCTCCGACCCCAAGCTGGGGAGAGCTACTCAATCAGGCTAAAAAGAATTTTACGACCGCCTGGTGGCTCGCGTTCTTTCCGTCGCTAGCGCTTTTTAGCACTTTAACGCTGCTTAACTTCGTCGGCGAGGGCCTCAGAAACGCCTTTGACCCGCGCAAATAATGGGGTTATAGCTCGGTTTCTTCCCTGCGTTTCTCTCTTGTGTGCCCAGGTGGCGGAATTGGTAGACGCACTCGTTTCAGGGGCGAGCGCCAAAAGCATGCTGGTTCGAGTCCAGTCCTGGGCACCATTTAAAATCTCTTCGAAGAAACAAAACTCAACATAAACCTATTTACCTCGTGAGCCCGATTGGACTCGAACGCGAAGGTGCGACCGCGGGGAACGCGACCTATAGGAGCGTTTCGTGCGGACAGGCTGGCAGGATGCCTGACTGAGCAACTGAGGGGAGCCTACGCAGGGAGGGACAGGAGTCCCGACCGAAGGAGGAGAGTCCAGTCCTGGGCACCATTTTCCTGGATCGTTTCTACCGTAGCCATCATCATCCTTCTCGTCGCTCCGGCGGTCGATTTAAACCCCCATCGAATTTAGCATTGACCGATAAAATCAGAGGGGGTTTAATTAGGTTATGCCCCATGCACGGAAACGGCTGGCGTTGCCACGGCTCAAGAAAAAACTCGGTTTTTTTCCAGTAGTTGCCATTCAAGGTGCGCGACAAACCGGCAAGAGTTTCCTTGCGCGTGAACTCCTAAAAGAGCACTTCCGCGATAGCGAGTACCAGACATTTGACCAACAAAGCATCAAGGGCGAGGCCGAGCGAGCCCCTCACACTTTTTTGCTGGAACACTCCGCACACCGATTACTCATCTTAGACGAGGCACAAAAAGTTCCGGTGATTTTTGACGCCATCAAATTTGAGGTCGATCAAAAGAGAGTTCCAGGTCGTTTTCTCCTTCTGGGCTCCACCGAATTCTCAAAGCTGACTCAGATCCGCGAATCTTTGACGGGCCGAATGGGACGAGTTCGCCTATTCCCTTTGACTCTCGCCGAGACAGTAGGACTGGACAAGGCCTCGGCCCCAGACCGTCGAGATCTCCTCAGTTATCTGAAAAATGGCGGCATGCCGGGAATCTTCGCCGTCCGCGATAACGAAGAACAGGATGCGCTCTTTCAAGACTGGGTAGATCTCACCTGCCTCCGTGACATTCAGCAGTTTAAGGGATTGAAATTGGATGGAGAACTTTCATTTGAGCTTCTCAAACTCAGCGCGACGCTGGAGGAACCGACTCGCGCGCAAATGGCGCGAGCGACCCAAGTGGACCCGCGACGCGTGGAAACCCACCTCAAAGCCCTTTGCGCGTTGTTTGTTCTTCAGAGACTCAATCCTCACCCATCGGGAACCGGCAAGCCTATCTATCTCCCATTGGATTGCGGTGTAGCACGCTATCTCGGCGCCTCTCGGATCCGACAACTGCATGTGTGGTTGGTCGTGGAGAAGATGGCGGCAAATGCTTACTCAAAAGAGAAGAGAAAATCTTTTTTCTACTACCGCTCAACGGGAAAGAGAATCATACATCTGGTGGAAGAGGGTATTGATCAGCCCACCCAAGCATTTCAAGTGGTGGCTAACGAACGCATCCTAAAGACCGATGCCGAACTGATGTTGGCATTTCTGAAAAAAAATCAGACTGCGAAGGGACGTGTACTGGCTCCGATTCCTGAAAAACAGAAAGTGAAGACCTGTGTATTCGTGCCCTGGGAATCGGTCTAGCAGATACGAGAGTCCAGCATCTCTCAATGAAAGCCGAACTGCTCGTCGTTGGTGTCAAAGGTTGCGTCGGCATGCGGATTGAGCGCACCCAAAACATAGACATCCGAGAACAATGCATAATCTTCATCGCCGGAGCCCTCGTCTCCCGTTCGGTTTGCGTTAGCTCCCAGGGTGAGGATTCCAAAGTGATTTGCACCGACTGATGCACTCGGTGATTCCAGCTGAAGCTGCTGGCCCTGTGTACCCTGACCCACAAAACTTGTGAGATGGGTTCCGCTTGCAGAGAATGCCCCTGCGCTCGCGAAAAAGTTTTGCACACCGATTTCAAGAGTTCCGGCACTCAAGATACTTGCGCCGCCCTCAAAACTTGCTGACTCCCCATTTCCTCGCACAGTCGCCGCGGCATCAGCTGAACCCAGAACTCTTACGATCCCACTGGCGTGAGTCATATCAAGGACACCGCTCGCCTGAGTCGAAAAACTACCGTTCACGATCAAAGTGTTTGCGCCGACCGTGAGCAGAGCTCCAGGCCCTTCGACCGCAAGGCTTCCGTTCACCGTTACATTTCCAGACAAAATCGCCGTTCCGTAAATTGTGGATGAAAGCACCTCAAAATTCGCGGCTCCCGCCACACTGAGGTCTCCTCCTAAGTAAAGGCTCGCCGCCTCACCCACCAGCGTACCCGCGCTGACAAAGAGATCACCGGCAATATCGAGCCTCTCTGTGCACAAGCCTCCGCAATTGAGAGCATCGATCACAACGTTAGAAACACTGTTGATTTCCACCTCGTTGAAATGATTTCCAGCGACGCCGCTGTCACCAAAATAGATGAGCTGCTCGTCTCCCGCAACACCCTCAAAAATAACTCGATGGCTGCCGTTCGCCGAAAACGACGGAACGCCCGATTGCGAAGAAACTGAAAACTTGAAGGTACCGACGTGGATCGTTCCGGCACTGAGCTCACTTGCGCCCCCGTAAAATAGAGCTTCCGCACTGACTCCACCTAAAAGTGACAGCTCCGCGGCGGCGTCACTCATCGTAATTTTTCCATCGTGACCTGTGACAAAATCTCCCCAGGCCCACATCTGCTGGTCGGAGAGATCCAGAGTCGCCCCTCCCTCAATCGAAATTCCAAGCACGGCTACCGGGGTGGTCAGGACGGGCAGGTGATTGAGCGCGCCACAAATGTAAACACTCTCGAGATCGTCGGCCTGATTGCCAAAGTCATAGTCAGCCCAATCGTCAACATCCACATCGTCATCGAGATCGGTATCGTAAAGACTCGGAATGCCTGCCGGCGTCCAGTTGTTCGGATTATTCCAATCCGTACTCACCGCCCCCGTCCACATTCGATCGAAATCCTCTGGCAATTCCGTCGGACAAGAAAACGCGACATCGCCCTTGAACGAACGCGCGCGATTGGCCCCGCCTCCTATTCGGCAGCCGCCCACTAAAAAAAGACCAAGCGCAATCAGCGCGGTTACTAAATTACTGGTGCGAATTCTCATAAACTTCAGGCAGAAAACACTTCTCCTTAATAGTATGTCGGCAGAAATCAGCTCGAACAAAATGTGTCGCCTAATACCCAGTGTGTCGCCCAAGACACATCAACTTGGGCAATGCTTGTCTCCAGCCCACCCAAAACTGACAAGTTCTGACAGGCTCAAATAAAACGATGATATAGCCCGATCATGATCACCACCTTAAAGTTCGGGGGCACCTCGGTTCAGGATGCAAACGCGGTTCGAAGACTCATCAAAATAGTCAAAAGCCGCCCGGGTAAAAGACTCGTGGTTGTTTCTGCATTGTCAAAGGTCACCGATTTGCTTCTTGCTGCTTCGGACTCGGCCGCAGGAGGGCAGACCCAGGAAATCAAGGCTCAATTGGATGCGCTTCGCGCCAGGCACCAAACATTGATTTCGGAACTGGCCCTGAGTTCAGAGACGTTAGCCCAAGTTGATCTGCAGTTTCACTCGCTCGAGCAATTTCTGTGCGCGTTAAGCGCAGTGGGTGAGATCAGTCCAAGGTCTTTGGACCGGATCGTTGCTGTCGGAGAACTTTGTTCCTCGATCATCATCGCAGATGCCTTCAGAGTCTCCGATGTGCCTGTTTCTTGGCTTGATGCGCGGACCGTACTCAAAACCGATGATCACTTTACTGGTGCGGCCGTGGATTTCGAGCAGACTTCAGTCTTGGCAAAGAAAGAGATTTCCGCGCGACTCAACTCTGCCGAGGTCGTTGTGACCGGAGGCTTTATTGGCGGCACCGAAATCAAGGGGCAGCTTGTCACGACAACCCTGGGACGCGGTGGTTCTGATTATTCCGCAGCGATCCTAGGCGCTGCGATTGATTCAAGGAAAATAGAAATCTGGACGGACGTGAACGGGATCCTGACCACGGATCCACGCATGGTTCCGTCCGCCAAACTCATCACACGACTCAGCTTTGATGAGGCCGCGGAGCTTGCGTACTTTGGGGCAAAGGTGCTTCATCCGGCGACCATTTTTCCTGCCGTGAAAAAGGACATTCCGGTGTTTGTCCTCAACTCAATGAATCCGGACCGTGCTGGGACCGAAATCACCCGACAACCCGTGGACGATCAAAACGTCGTAAAGGCACTCGCCTGCAAACGAAACATCACTCTGCTCAATATTTATTCTTCAAGGATGCTGGGCGCGAGCGGTTTTTTGAATTCAGTCTTTGAGGCCTTCGCTCGCCACCGCGTATCGATTGACCTCATTTCCACGAGTGAGGTCAACGTCTCCCTGACTCTAGACCCAAAAACAGATCCTGAGTCCCTCTCCTCAGTGGTCCGGGAGATCGAAAAATTTGCCACTGTGACGCTGACCTCGGCCATGGCAAGCGTGGCCGCTGTTGGAAGTGGAATCAGGAACGCAGCCGGCGTCGGTGCTCGGATTTTTGGGGCACTCCGAGGATACAGCATTCACATGATCTCGATGGGATCATCCGAAGTAAATATCAGTCTGGTTGTTTCTGATCGAGACGTCGTATCCGTGATCGAAAAACTGCATAAAGAGTTTTTTGATCAGAACCAAAATTCGGAAATCTTTGTCGATAACGCCTGACCTATTAAGAGTGTCTATTGCTTGGGGCGTGCAGCGGATGCCTCTTCGGACGCAAACCTAAACGCATCATCCAAGGTTTTCTCGGGCCCACGTGTTTGGATGTACTTACCGCCCTCGTAATGCCCCTGTGCCGCAAAGCGGTTAGCCGGCAATCCATATTTCGCGCGGGAATGGCCCATGTCACGTTCACAGGATTTTTTATGCTTCTCGATCAACTTGAGGGTCGAGGCCAGTGAATCCGCATACTTTTTTTCGCTCTGAAGGCGATCGTAAAGCATTTCCTTCTTCACGATTGCGAGAGTGCCTGAAGCCGTAATGCCCATCTCCTCTTTTACTTCTGTCGGGGGCTTGAGGTTGTCGAGCTCTGGGATTTCCACGATCTTTCCAGCTCCGCCTAAACGGGGATCCGCGATTTCGTCACGGCAGCGCGAGAGCACCTCGTGTTCGCTTGCGATCCTTTGCTCGAGATCATAATTTTTCCACGCAATGCGCTTGAGTTCGGTCTCTGCCGTGGTTTCGGTGCGTACCACAGCTTCCTTGTCATCGTTCACACCGATAGTCGCGCCCATGTATGAACCCTTGGCTTCAATTTTGTCTTCCTCGAGATCTTTGACCTTATGAGGGTTTGAGCAGCTCAATAAAAGGGTGGCGGTCGTCAGGGTCATGAGCCCGAAGCCCAAAAACCAGCGTTTTCCAAAAATAGCAGTCTTCATAACTTTCGCATGGTTGTTCGTTTGGGCATTCATCTCGGTTTCTCCTGTCACTGAGATTAACCTAAACTGCTTACTTCGCGAGAGGCAGATTCTGCTGATAACTTTTTGCCGAGTTGCTGGGCGCTCCCGTTGGAGTGGACCGCCTCAATCAAGTGAAACCGCCCCGGCGTCAATTCCCATTTCAAAAATCGTCTCGCAAACCCAGGAAAGAGATCTCCAGTCAGGTGATCAAGCAGCTCATGCGTTTGGGTCCCGCTCGCCCGAGTGCTGCTTGGATAGAAGCGATCCACAAGCCCGCTGTCCGTTACAAGATCCGACGAGCTGGAGTTCGATGCCGAAATCAAAGGTTCTAAGTTGCCCGAGAGCCTGTCGTGAAAACTTGCCCAGGACCCAGCTCGCTCTAGACACTCCCTAAAAGTTACTTTCCAATCGGCAAACCGCTCGGGCTTATCGAGGAGATTGTCGAGACAGCGGAGTTGGCCTAGGAAATTTGAAAATAGGATCGCATGGCTCGGATAGCGGCGCACCATTTTCTCTATTCCGACCGGACTGAGGTGGCCCCTTTTTGAAAAAAAATAATCTTCGCGGTCCCACTCAAAACTTCGCGCAAATCTTTTTCTTAATATGAACCGGGTCAGTGGATCCGGATCTAAGGCGGTAATCGATCGAAAGCGCGACAGAAAATCCGGCTGCAAGCAGTAACCCCCGCTCGATCCCACGATCAGCAAATCTTGTTCGGCAGGATTCCACTCCGAGAGCCACTGGTGGGTCTCTTCACGAAAAGCGCGCCAGAGTGTGTTGCGGTACCGAAGCGCTCGGGTGTGATAAACAATTCCGCCTGCAGGATTGATCATGGCCTATCAGCGGCAATCTGCTGCTTCACCTGCTGTGCGACTGTCTCGGCAGTCTTCGAATCCAGACTTCCAAGCGGCCAACCGATCTCCAACCCCTCACTTGCGCTGGGTTTTGGAATGATGTGAAAGTGAACATGAAAGACCGCTTGATGTGCTCCACGGCCGTTGTTCTGAAGAATATTGTATTCAGAGGTGCCCGTAACCTTCATGACTGCCCGGCAGATTCGCGGCATCACGCGTCCAAGTGCCGCTGCGGATTCATCCGAAAGGTGATCCAGCGTCTCAGCGACCTCTTTTGGAATCACTAGTGTGTGTCCACGACTCAGCGGGTTGATATCCAGGAATGCGAGCACATGATCATCTTCGTAAACCTTGTGACACGGGATTTTTCCATCGATAATTTTCTTAAAAATCGTTTCGGCCATGAGGATGAGGGTAAATGAAACGCGACTCGAAGGCTACCTGCAGGGCGTCGAACCCCATGGACCGCTGGACAGGTCCCGGCCCGCTGGTTCATAGTGATCTCCATGTTTCCACAATTTGACCCCAGCAAAATGGACCCGAAACTCATGCTTGAACTTTCGAGGGTCATCCAGCAACTCCCTCCAGCGCAGCTGAGCAGGGTTCAGACCCTGATGCACAATATGATGGCGGGATTTGATGTCAGAAAAGAGATGGAGGAGTTTGAAAAAAGTCTTCCGCCCGGATTTCGCGATAAGCTCATGGGTCTCATGGGAAATCAGGGAATCTCTCCAGTAGGCTTCCCGCAGACTTCGTCAGAGACTGTCATTGAGGTCACTCCGGTCAACGATGTCCGTGATGCTCGCCTCACTTTGCTGCGCGCTGTTGCAAGTGGATCGCTTTCTCCTGAGGACGCTGAGCGCGTACTTTTTCCCGTTACCTGATGGGTCGACCTTTTGTTCCGTACGGATTAGCTCCCCCATTTCCGATGCTCGTCCCACTTGAACTTCCGGTCTCGGAATCAGGAACCATTCCCGGAAGATCGACCGAACTGTCCGGATGGGGCGACGGTGACGGCAGAAGCTCGATGGGTCCGTAGATGAATTCGTCTGCCGCTTGCCCGGCCATTTCACCTGATACTTCCGCGCCCTCGACCAAACCTGCTTGCTCGCGCGGTAGAGACTGCAAGGGAATCGGGCGTTCCGGAATATACGTGGGCCGGCCGGTGAGGACCTCCGCACGAAGCGGTCGTTGACGTTCGCAGCCCACTAAAAAAGTAAGAAAAACCAGAATGAGAATTTTTTGAGCCATAGCTGCAGCTATAAATCTGCAAGCCACATACTCGATCCTACTTGCCGCGAATCAATAGGAGACGCAAAAGAGCGGCAAAACCTCCAAAAAACAGCAGCAAAGCGAGCACCGGATAATTGCCAAGCGTCTCGCCCCCTGAATGCTGAAGCGCAATGCTGCCAGCCACAAAAAAACTCGCTCCGACAACCGAGAGGCTCATTCGGCGACTGCTGACCTCCATCTGTTCGCGGATCGCGGTAAGTTCAGGCGACTTGATCTCAAATGCAAAGTCATTGCTGTTGAACTTGCGGAACATCCAGCGGATCTGCCGCGGCAAAACTTGTAGCAGCCCCGCGAGATCCTTGGCAACCCAGAGCAATTCCTTTTTGATACGCTGGGGTGAATACTGATTTTTTAGTAAATCTTGAACGAGCGTCTGACCATTCGCCATGAGGTCAAAGGTCGGATCCAAACTGCGTCCGAGACCCTCCATCGTGATCAGCGATTTGAAAAGCAGCATCCACTCCCCAGGAATCTGAATATTGTAGCGCGTAGCTATGCGCGTGGACTCAAGCAGGATCCTGCCGGCGTTAACCTCATTGATGGAAAGGCCAACGTAGGGCGCGACCACATTTCTGATTTCGCGTTGAAAGGACTCCAGATCCACAGCCTGACCCGAAACGCTGACCTCCGCGTAAAGATAGGCCAGATTTTCGTAATCCTCGGTGATGAGCGAAAACAGCATCGACGCAAGTTGCTGGCGGGACTTCTCTGAAAGCCTACCCACCATCCCGAAGTCGATGATTCCGAGACGATTGCCCGGAAGTACAAAAAGATTTCCGCCGTGTAGGTCCCCATGAAAGAGCCCGTCAATCAGGATCATCTTGAAGAACGCACGCGCGCCC
>CAMBEX010000057.1 GCA_945865865.1 Bdellovibrio sp. ZAP7 | reverse complement strand
TGGCGATGCTTTCGTTTTCGAACTTCGGTTCCAACAGTCATCCGTTTGCTTCAAAGGTAAGTCGCGCGACTCAGCTCGTGAAAATGCGCAAGCCTGACCTTGTCGTAGATGGTGAAATGCAGGCGGACACGGCATTGACTCCTGAAATTTCGAAAGAGAGCTTTTCGTTCAATCAGGTTCCGGGTAACGCCAACATCCTGATCTTTCCGGACCTGCAGTCGGGCAATATTGCTTACAAGTTGATGCAGCGAATGGGTGGTGCTGAAACCGTTGGGCCAATCTTAGTAGGAATGAACAAACCCGTGTTTGTGCTCCAGCAGAACTCGGACATCAACGACGTCGTCAATATGGCTGCGATCACCGCGATGGAAATTCATCGCCGCCGCGATCAGCTCAATCAGGCTTCCGCACTTTAGTCGGAGTTTTTGGAGAACCTCATGGCAACGATTCAGAAAAAAGCGGTTTTGACTCAAAACGCACCGCAACCGATCGGACCTTACAGCCAGGCGATTCAGGCAGGTGGCTTTCTTTTTTGCTCAGGCCAGATCGCGCTCGATCCGGCGTCAGGCCAAGTCGTTGGCACTGATGTCGAGACGCAGACTCGACGCGTGCTGGATAGTTTGAAAGCGGTGGTTGAGGCCGGCGGAGCGTCGCTCGATCAGGTCGTCAAGACCACGATCTTTTTGAAATCAATGGCTGATTTTCCGAAGGTCAATGAGATCTACGCGCAGTATTTTAAGGGAGTCGCTCCCGCTCGTTCAACGGTCGAGGTGGCACGTTTGCCTAAGGATGTTTTGGTAGAAGTTGAGGCGATCGCGGCTTTGTAGTTCTTGCGCTGACTGCAGAATAAAAAAACGGCGCCCTCATTGAGGAGCGCCGTTTTAGTTTTAACTGTCTAAATTTTTTAAGCGGTCTGAGTCGAAGGCTTGTAGGTACGCTTGGTGGGGCGGACGATCTTGCCGGAACGAATGCAGCGGCTGCAGACGCGGACGGTGCGGGTGGTTCCGTTGACGACAGCCTTGAGGTCGCTCAGATTTGGCAGCCAGCGGGTGCGGGTCTTGATGTTGGAGTGGGAAACCTGGTTTCCAGTCACAGGGCCTTTTGCGCAGAATTCACAGAAACGTGCCATAAAATACGGTCCTTTTTAAAAGTTCAGCAAGTTCCCCAACCTAGTGGAGGCATTTGGTTTTTGCAAGGGTGAAAAACCGTGTTAGGCCGAGACTCAATGCGGATGATTTTTTGGGGCTCGGTCCTGACTGGATTGGCGGTTTTGGCCATGGTCATGGCGGGCGAAATTTATGATTACCAGGACACCGTGGATGGGGTGCATTTGCCCGCGGTCGATGCCATCGTGTGTCTGGCGGGTGGGCGCGGGCGGATCGCGGCCGCAGCCGATGTTTGGTACCGCTACTGGGAACTCAGCCGACCTCCGGGACAGCTTCAATTGCCAGTTTTTTATGTCTCTGGGATGGGGCCTCGGTCCAGTTGGGCGGTTTTAGAAAAGCAGGTTCGCCCCGGGGTGTTCAAGGTTTTGGGTCCCGAGAATGTCGTTTTAGAAACCGAAAGTGTCGACACAGAGGGTAACGCACGGTGGCTCGAACGCACGGCCACCGAGCGCGGCTGGAAGAAAGTTTTGTTGATCACCTCGCGCTATCACATGCGTCGCGCCCAGTTTATTTTCGAAGAGCAGCTCGGTCGTCAGAGGTCGGTGCCCATCGAAATTGAAACGATGTCGGTTTTTCAAGAGCCCTTTGAACCGGGCGAGTGGACGACAGAGTTACACGGAATTCAGGTCACGGTCGGCGAGTATTTGAAGTGGCTCTACTACCGTTTTTTCTGGGCGCCGTCTAAATAGTCGGGCCCACTTTTTGGTTTCGCACGTGCGTTAAAGTCGACTCGAATTCGGGCTAGGGCTTCGCGATGCTGATGCCTTTGGCCCGGACTTGGAGCATGAGCTCTTGCACGGCGCGCGCGCGATGCGAGATCGCATTTTTTTCCGCATCCGTCATTTCGGCAAAAGTTTTTTGAGATCCCTGTGGAATAAAAACAGGATCATATCCGAAACCGTTGGTCCCACGTGGCACCTCGGCGATCGTGCCTTCGAGAATGCCGGTGGCCTGAACGGAAATTCCTTCGATGCACAAGCAGAGCGTGGCGACAAAGCGAGCGCGACGTTCGGAAGCGGGTTTGCCTTTGAGTTCAGTGAGAAGTTTTTCGATGTTGGCTTGATCCTGTGAAACTCCGGCCTTGGGGATCGCAAAACGTCGGCTTCGGACGCCTGGCTTTCCACCGAGTGCTTCGACCTCGAGGCCTGAGTCATCGGAGAGAGAGGGGTAGTGGGAAGCGTGGTTGGCGAGTCGCGCTTTCTCAGCGGCGTTTTCCGCGTAAGTTTCGAAATTTTCGACAAAGTCGAGTTTTTCAGGATTTCGAATGATGCCTTCGGCCGACATAAGCTCGACCTCGGGGTGGGCCGCAAAAAGTGCACGAAACTCGAGAAATTTGTGAGGGTTTTGAGAAGCTACCAGGATCTTGTTACAGACGCGCATGCCCTGGTTTTAGCATTAGTCCGGACAGATTCGGCGAGAATTTTCGATTACTCGTAACTGACCTGCCAGGCAAGAGCCTGGAGATTAGGAATGTCAGCCGCTGTCATTGCACCCGCATTTACGTAAGCCGAAAAATAATCCTGAATGGACACTTGTTGGGCTTGTCGCTCGGTGTCGTCTGCCCCTGGGCAGTTATTCCAATCGGCATGGCAGTTTTTCATTTCGGTCAGGGTGGCGCCGCAGCTTCCGTCGAGCAGGGTAAATACGGCTAGATCAAATGTGACCGTTCCTGAAACTTCAAAACCGCCAAACTGAGAGGGCGCGGTTGCCTGTGTGACTTGTCCTTCTTTTTCGAGCTGGATGTAGCTCATACAAGCTGGATCTTGCCAGAGAGTCTGACCGTTATCAGTGACGGGACTGGCTGAGAGTTTACCGGTTTCTGACAAAACCATTTCAAAGGCAGAGGTCCCGCTGAGGTCGTTGGGGGTCAGGTAAGCTTTCTGGGTATGGGTATTGGCCGAAACATAGACGGGATCGGTCATGACTGTGGTGATTCCAGAAGGGACCAGATTAGGGTCTCCTACGCCGCACTTTTCTTCGGTCCCATAGGTGCAAAGCGTGATTGTTTTGAACTCCGTCTTGTAAAAACCGCTCATCTCAGTCGGGTCTTTGCCTTTATCTTTGTAATTTCCAAGGCGGCAGGCTGAGAGCATTCCAGTAGCGAGACTAGAAACCAAGAGTGTCGCTGAGCCAGTCAGCAAGTAAGACTTCCAATTGCGTGGTTGAGTGAACATACAAAAAGGCCTCCGTGCCTAGTTCACTCATCGGGAATTGAGGGAGATCACTCGATAGGCATTAAATGCCCGCACCTACTTCTCGAGTTCGGCGCGCGCGACGAGCCAGGTGCCGCTGACTACTGCAATCGGTAAAAAAATGACGGAGATCAAAGGGAGGGCAAAGCCCAGGCTCGCGCTGATTCCAAATCCCAGGCATGCGGAAAAATGCTGTTTCAAAAAACGCAGCCCGGCGATCAGCCCCAAACCCCGGCGTGTTTGCGGATAGCTCGTAAACTGAAAGCAGATCAGGAGCATGAGCGCGACTGCCGCGACCAAATTAATCAGCGGAATCCACGAAACCGCCAGAGCGAACAGTCCCATCCCTGCGGCGACAATACTCTTGGTGATGTCGATCGTGAGTATTTTGAGCTGAGCTCCACTGAAAAGTTGAATCTTTGTCGAAGTGGGGGGGAGAGGCGGTGCGATGAGGGCCTCGGATTTTTCGGCCAGCACATCGTTGAACGGCGAGGCAATCGTGCTTGCGACGATGCTAAAGCTGAGGATTCCAGCGAGCATGACGAAGAGTTTCCCCAGAAAAAGTATGATCGACATGGACCAACCGCTCGGATCCATTCCCCAGTGAGTGAGCGTGCCGGTGAGCCACTTTTGTGCGAGCTGCTGGAGCTGCAAAAATAAATAACTATGGACCGTGACGCTGAGGAGCACCGGAATGGCGCTCCAGACGAGGAGAGTTCGGTGAGTGCAAATCAGTTTTGCAGCCCGAAGCGGGAGAGTGAGTCCAAATAAAAAAGAATTAATGGCTTTGATCATAGGTTTTTTTGGTTGCTGGGGTATTTAAGGGAGAGCTTCGAGTTCTTCAAGATTTCGACATTGAAGGGGAGGGCTCTCGCGCCATTCTTGAGAGAGGGTGCTAAAACACTCACGCGCATAATGATGACCGGGTAGCAAAACCGTTTCGCCCGGAAGTGTTTTTAGTTTTTGCAGAGATTCATACATTTGAGCAGTGCTGCCCGTGGGCAGGTCTGTGCGGCCGCAGTCCCGAATAAAAAGCGTATCTCCCGAAAAAAGTACGGGAGACGTTCCGTTAAGAAAATAACAAAGCTCACCCGCGCTATGTCCGGGAGTGTGCAAGGCTTCAATTTTTAATTCACCGATTTGGACTCGATCGCCATCAATCAAGTGGGTGATGCGTGTTTTGTATTTGGGCGTGATGCGCAATCGGTGGGCGTCATCTCTATGAACGGCAAGGCGAGCGTTCGGCTTGAGATCCAAAAGTTCAGGAACGCCGGCAACATGGTCATGGTGAGTGTGCGTTAATAAAATATGGGTCAGTTCAAATCCGTATCGGTCCAGCGCACCCAGCGGAAGGCTTAAGTCTTTCTGTGGATCGATGATGGCCGCACAGCGGCTCTTCCAGTCCAGAATGAGGTAAACGAAATTTTGCATTGAGCCGATTTCAAACTGCGCGACAGGCTCGCTCTCTTGAAGGGGTAAGGGTTGCTCTGGAAATGAAAAACGGTGGGAGCGGATCATGTCTCGTCTACTCTATGCCGGGACTCCGCGGGGAACAAGAGTTGCAAAAACTCAGGCGCAGGAGAACACGTAAATGCCTACTTTCAGATCCAGATCTACATCCTCACAACCTATGTCTGCATCGTCGCCTTCAGGTCGCACTGAGTCGCAGCAAATTTCACCCGAAGGAGTTCGCGAACAAGTCAAAAATTTGTTTGGTGATTTGCGAACTCGTGCGTCCGATCTAGCGCACAATGCCGGCGACTCGGCCGGCCACTATTATGACGAGGCCGGGTTTTGGCTCCGCGAAAATCGAGGCAAAACCATCGCGGTAGTGGGAGCCTTGGCTGCGGTCGGCTTACTCGGTTTTTACTTTGGTCGCCGCAATAGCAAGTCCGACAAGGGTTCACAGATTTCTTATGAAGGCTGAGTCTCCAGTGAGCGTGCGTTCGCCCCGTGGAGCGATTCACGAGGCGGCGCACGCACTCAGCAATGTAGTTTTACTTCAAAAGGATCTGGTGCTGCTGACTGCTGAGGATCGAGTGTGGCGTCAGCTTCGAAAGCTCACGCTGACGATCGGAGCGCTGCTTGGGGTAGGAGTCATGCTCACGCTTTCGTTTGCGTGGATTCAGCTGGGACTGTTTTTGAATGGTTGGCCTGTCGAACGACTCGCGTTGATGGCCTTTCTCTTTTTTGGCGCGTTGAGCGGACTGTTGGGAATAGTGGCCTATCGTCTGGGAGGCGGAACGTATGGGGCAAGCTGAACGTCACGAGTTAGAGATGAAAATCGAAGAAGAGAAGGCGCGATTTTTTGAGGCGTCCAAGCAGGCGATAGACACGGTCTTGGCGGATCTTTCGCCCGTTCGATGGATCGAATCTTATCCGTGGACCTCAGCAACGGTCATCGCGGTCGCAGGATTTGCACTGGGTTACGCGCTTCCCGAAGAGGCTAAAAAGCCTACTGTGGAGGAAGAAGGCGTCGACTCACTCGTGTCGATCGAACAGAGTTCGTAGCGTAAAGAACAAAGCTCTTAACGCTTTTGATCGGCCTTCCAGCTCATCGCGTATTCAGCGAATTCGACACTCTCGGCTGCTTTTGTCGGCCGCAACGGATTGCGCGTGTCAATCATCACCGCGATTTCTTCGGTGTGTTCTTTGGTTTCCGCGTTTTTTGCGGCGTTCGGGTGGGGCCCATGGTGAATGCCCTGCGGATGAAAAGTCACCGCGCCTGCGCCAATCCCTTCGCGCGAAAAGAAATTTCCAGCGTGATAAAAGAGCACTTCGTCAAAGTCGATATTGCGATGGTAAAACGGAACCTTCATCGCGCCCGGCTCACTTTCAAGCGGCCGCGGCAAAAACGAGCAGATCACGTAGTTTTGCGCCACAAAGGTTGTGTGAACGGATGGCGGCAGGTGATAGCGCGGCGAAACGATCGGTCGAATGTCATCGACGTTCAGCGCCCAAGGAGTGAGGTCGCCCTTCCAGCCTGCGGCGTTCATCGGATTAAAGGGGTAAAAGATCTGGGTCCATTCACCTTCGCGTTTGATCTGAAGTTCAAACTCCCCCTGTGCGTTCGTACCGGTTTTTCGCTCGGCTGATGGAAGGGTGGGGATGCGCATGATCATCGGATCAAACTGCGCGTGGCGTCCGAGCATTCCGCGGTCCGGGAGTTCGATTTCTCCGCGAGATTCAATCACGAGGTGAGTGTCGCCGCTCGGTGCTGCGGTTGGCACAAAACGAAAAGTCGTGCCTCTTGGAATCACGAGGTAGTCGCCCTTGCGATAGGTGACGTCACCGTAATCGGTTTCGAGAGTTCCGGAGCCTTCGTGAATAAAGCGAACTTCGTCACCATCGGCGTTGCGCGCAAAAACGGCCATCACTGATTTGAGTTTTGCGATTCCGATTTTGACGTCCGAGTTTTCGAGAAAAAACTGTGCTTGGCCGTGCTGCGAGCCTTCAAGTTTCGTGACTTGATAGGCGTGAGGTTTGTGGGGACCTTCGATGCGAAGCCATCCGGTCGGCGGATGGCGGTGGTAGAGGTGACTGACTTTTCCGAAAAACCCGCGGCGTCCGTGCTCTTCTTCGTAGAGTCCTTCGGGAACGTTGACATGAGGTTGCGCGCAATGCTTGCCCTGCGCCCAACCAAACCCTGACGGAATATTTTTGAAGTCGTCTTTGTTCGCCATGAAAGAGGTCCTCTAGGATTTGAGGGGTAACATGGGAGGAGGGGATTTTCTATGGTCTGATGACAGGGGGTTTTGGGGCTGGGGGCTTAAAAACCGAACCAACCCCCGAGCACAGTGTTCGTAGATTTTACTTCGCTTCCGGCTAGATTGAGAGTGAGCGCAGAGTAGTCTAGACCCAATCCGAATGTTCTGCCCTTGAAGGTGCTGGTAGAAAGGCCCACACCCGCCGCGATCTCGCGGTTGTCGAGCTTAAATTCAAACAGAGGGGCCAGTTTAATATAAGCATTGAGCTGTGTCCGCTGGGTCAATCCATACGTCAAAACCGGGTTGATTTGAGGAGCCATCAGATTTTTGAAACCAAAGGCGGATCCGGACGAAAAAGTCGTCACATAAAATCAACCTCCCTGAGCCCAGAGACTTACTTTGTTGCTGAAGTCATAAAGCTTGTGTCCGACCCGAGCATTGATACCCACCGTTCGAAGCTTTAGACCTGAAACTGAATTGTACAGGGGAGCAAGTGTTCCATAAATATTGGCGTCCCAGTACCAGGCTCTGGACCAGAACGGACGGACCACGGAGAACTTGCCTCCGAGCGCACCCTGGTTGAAACCAACGGACTGGGTTTGACTATACTGCTGGGACACGAAGTTGAGTCCCGCGGAGTAATGGGTTCCCATCGTGTGAACTCCACCATCGGCGAGAAACTGAAGCATCTCCTTCCATTTTGTGGCAACGAGTAAGACTTTTTCCTCCTGAGGAATTCCCATTGCGTCGATTGAAATGAGCTGCAGGGGAGTTGAAGGTCCGCGAATCTTGACTGCCATCTCAAAGCGGCCCGTTTCAGGGCTGACTTTAATTTGCTGGTAGTTGTAGAGAATCGAAGCGTCCTGGTGAATAAAGCTTCCGCTCAACAAGGCGTCAAAACGGTAAACGTTGGGCGCCTCCTGGCGAATATCAACTTCGACCACGAGGTCCTTCCAGTTCAATGTCGAAAGGGGGGAGGCTCCACGCTTGATTGCGAATTCAAAAATATTTCCAGCGCTAGCCTCTCCGGCGAAGAACAGCAGTGCGAGAGCGAGCCCGCTCATGAGTTTATGGATTCGCACGAGAGTATTCCTGATAACTCTGTAGGGCTGGCAGACTTAAGAGTTGTGGGTGCGTTTTTTTAAATTCATCCAGTGCTGCGGCGAGCTCTTTTTTACGTTCGAGCTTTTTTAGACAATACAGCTCATAAATCCACGCGGGCAAAAACCCTGGGGTCTTGCGTCTGGCTTCACTGAATCCTTGAACGGCTCGATCCACTTCACCTTGGTCCAAAAGTGTTTTGGCCTGGTCGAAGCTCAACTCCTCCGGCAGTTTTGTCAATTCAGCAAGCTTCTCGGGGGCCGGGGCGACAGGAGGGGGCACCACTGTTTTTGATGGCTCATCTGATGAAATGACCGCCGATGGTTTTGTGTTCTCCGCAACCGCTGGAGTGGGTAAATCCACCTTGGCCTCTTCCACCACGAAACGCGTGCTTCCTGTCGAGTCCATGATGGCCGTGGCCACTAGGGCGGTTGCCTTTCCATCGCCGCGCACGGAGTCCGAAGATTTTGCCTCTTCGGGTGTTGGGGGAGAGGGTAGAAAAATCTGCTGAACGAGCGTGTTACTCTCGGTTTTCTTGACGGCGATAAATTCACTCTCGGAAACTTGCTCGACCTTCGACGTCTTGAGTGCCTGAACCTCTGGCACCTGCACAGTAATCGGCGTCACGGTTTGCAAGGCGACTTGAGTGGGTGGGTCTGAACTGGGCTTGAGCGGCAGTCCAAAATACGCGCGCCAATATCTTAACTGCGCAGCCTCACCCTCCGCCTGAGAAACTTGAGTTCTGTTTGAGAGTTTTAGCTTTTGACCCAGTTGCAGCCGATAAGGCGCTTCGATCCGATTGACTCGGGCGATTTCTGGCCAGTGGCGAGCATCGCCATAAAGGAAGAGGGAGATCTCAGTGAGAGTAGGAGTCTCTTTTTCAACAGTGTAGACCGGCGAGGCCTGCGAGGCCGTGCCCACGAAGGCCAAAAGACAGACAAATGCAAAGCGCGAGAGTGCCGGTCCGAGCCGCATGACCTTCATTTCGGATTAATGATCAAGAAAGTGTAGATATCTTGAAGTGATGGGTCTTTTTTCCGCCCACTCCACCCGCTCACTCCACCCGCTCACTCCACCCGCTCACTCCACCCGCTCACTCCGCCTTGGGCCGAGGTAGATCAAAAACGTCGCTCGTTTTTCCGTAACTCAAGCCACCGAGGCGCGAGAGCGGCTTGAGTTCTTCAAAAGTCGCCTTGCCGTCTTTCCACGCAGACTCTGCAACGTGGGCCATCACGATTTTTCCGACCACGATGGTTGCGGAACCCATGCTCCCGTCACCAATCTCCAGAGTCTCGTAAAGTTCGCATTCCATTTGAACGGGAGACTCTCCTATGCGCGGAGGTTTTACGCGCAAAGACGGCACTGCGGTGAGTCCGACTTTTTCTAGCTCGCTCACTCCGTAAGGATATTCGGCGGAGCACTGGTTCATCTGCTGAGCGAGCCACTCAGGTGTCGTGTTGAGTACGAACTGCCTGGTTGCCTCGATATTCCGCAAGGTGTCCTTTTTGTCGCCATCGCTCTTGCGTGTGATTGAGACCATCACACACGGAGGATTG
Organism: Bdellovibrio sp. ZAP7; assembly: GCA_945865865.1. Classification (GTDB taxonomy): domain Bacteria; phylum Bdellovibrionota; class UBA1018; order UBA1018; family UBA1018; genus CAMBEX01. Next base: position 3,368 of record CAMBEX010000057.1, on the reverse strand, counting down.
CTTGAGACGCCGTTAAAAAAACTAAACGGCGCGAGATTCACGATCCCTTCCGGACTGATCGTACTGATGAAAGCAATGGGGCGCGGGACGATCGTACTGATTAAAAACCTATACATTCCCACTTGGCCGAGGGCAGCGGGGTCGAGTTCAAGCATCTTCATACGGACCATTCTAACATGCGTTCGAGAGGAGCGAGGGCTTTGAGGCGCAATTCCTCGGACAGTTTGATTTCAGGTGTCTCGTCTCGGAGCGCGGCCAAAACTTTTTCAAGCGTATTGAGTTTCATATACGGACATTCGTTGCAGGCGCATGCGTGATTGGGAGGAGCTGGAATCAGGATTTTTCCAGGAGCCTGTTTTCGCATCTGATGGAGAATGCCTTCTTCGGTCGCGACGATAAATTTCTGCTTGCCACTCGCGATTACGTATTTCAGCAACGCCGAGGTGCTTCCGACAAACTGAGCCTTGGCTAAAAGTGTCGGCTCGCATTCAGGATGCGCGATGAGTTCGGCGTCGGGATGCTCCACTTGAAGTTGGGCGATTTTACGCTCCGAAAAAGTCTCGTGAACGATACAGGCGCCCTGCCAGAGCAACATCTCACGCCCCGTTTTTTGAGAGACCCACGCACCGAGGTTTCGGTCCGGAGCAAAAAGAATGGGGCGATCGCGCGGAATTTTTTCGACAATTTTTACGACGTTCGAACTCGTTACAATCACATCACTCTGCGCTTTGATCGCCGCCGAGCAGTTGATGTAGCTCACGACAAAATGATCGGGCCTCTGGGCGCGCAAACGGGCAAAAGCCTCGGGCGGGCAACTATTGGCGAGCGAACATCCCGCGCGCAGATCAGGCAGCAAAACTTTGCGGCTGGGGTTCAAGATCTTTGCCCCTTCAGCCATGAAGTGCACGCCCGCAAAGAGGATCAAGTCGGCCTGAGTTTTTTGGGCGGCTCGGGCAAGTTCCAGGCTGTCGCCCACAAAGTCGGCAATGTCCTGAATGTCCGGTTCCTGATAATAGTGGGCCAGGATCACAGCGTTTTTCGCCTTTTTGAGCTGCTCGATTTGTTCAAAAAGATCGGGTGAATTCACAGGGGCTATTTACCCGCTTCGCGACTTTGCCGCAACGCTTCATTTCTCACGGTTGCCGGCCGGAGAAGTTCAACTTGCTGTTATGCGGCGGAATGAAATATGAAGCCTCGCAGAGGGCAGACAGATATGTGGAAAGGTTTTTCGATTTTCAGCAAAAATCAGGGTCACGGTTCTGTGCAATCTGCGCAAAAAGATCAGCACTCCACCCCGCGAAATGAAGGGAGCTCCGATTTGAAAGTTCTCAAAAAAGGTCCGGCCATGCGAGTGATCTTTTTCTATCCCGGCGAAGAAGGCACTTACGTCGATAACGTCGAAGTGACTCTCTATGAAAACGGAATCGTTCAGCTCAAGTCCGAACAGGAAGAAACCACCACTCATCTCCAAAACTGCGAAATCCTCTGGAGCTTTGACCTTTCTGCCGAAGACCGCTCCAACAAAACAAGGGTCGTAAAGCTCAAGAACGTTAAAGAAGGTTCTCCCAGACCGTCTGAAAATTCTGATCCTAAGAATCACGACCTCAGCTAAGCTTTGATCAGTGCCCCGCTCAACTTTTGCTTTTAAGACGCGCCTTTGGCTTCACGCCTTTTTGCTGGCCGTTTTCTTTTTGTCCGCGAACTCCTGGGTCCGCGCAGATGACCCTGTAAGCCCGGAACCACCCGAACTCATCGTTTATACCTACGACAGCATGACCGCTCCCGGCGGGCTCGGGCGCGAAATTTTTTCGCTTTTTGAAAAACGTTGCAGATGCCGCATTAAAGCACTCGCCGTGGGAGACGGTGGCCAGATTTTGTCGCGCCTCACGCTCGACAAAAAAAGAGGTAAGCCCACCGCGCATCTCGTGTTTGGAATCGATCAATTTCTCTGGGAACAGATCAAGCCTTTTTCGCAAAGGCCTTCGCAAGCGCCGCAAGGACTCGAGAGGGTTTCTAAAAATCTCAGAGTCGATGACGCCTTTGTTGCCTACGACTACGGGGTGCAGGCTCTTATGGTGGATCGGAAGTTTTGGGACTCAACGCAGCGGCCTGCGCTCCCGCAAAGCCTAGCGGACCTCTTAAAGCCCGAGTGGAAGAGGTCTTTGATTCTGCAGGATCCCCGAACTTCTACGCCGGGTCTGGGATTTCTCGCCCTGACCCATGAGGTCATGCGCGCTCCCGGAGAATTTGAAAACTATTGGAATGCGCTCAAGCCTCAATGGTTGACGCTCGTGCCGGGGTGGGATGCTGCTTACAGTCTTTTTTTAAAGGGCGAAGCGCCCCTCGTGTGGAGCTACACGACAAGTCAGGCTTATCACCGAAAAAATGGCGACCCGCAGGGACGCTACCGCGCACTCGTATTTGAAGACGGAAATCCGGTGCAGGTGGAAGGGGCCGCGCTCATGAGCGGAAACTTCAAAAGCGAAAAACAGCTTAAAATCGCCGAGGATTTCTTGAGTTTTCTGTTGGCCCCCGAAGTTCAAAAGCTCATTCCAGAGAAAAACTGGATGCTGCCTGTGATTCCGGAGACTCCGCTTCCGCCCAGCTTCAATGATTTGCCTCAACCCAAAAAAATCATCCGGCCCAAGTGGAGCGCGGAGAAATACCGCGAAGTCCTGGCGCTCTGGTCGCGGTTGGTTCAAGGTGGCTAAGTCATGTTGAAGCCGCTTCGATGGGGGGCCTGGATTGTAACCCTTGCCTTTTGGTTGAGCTGCGTGCTCGCGCCACTTCTGTCAGTGGGTTGGGCCGGTGTTTTTGGCGCGGATTCTCAGCAGATTTGGAAAAGTTTTTCCGATCCGACGACCGTGGCCGTGGTTCGCGTCACTTTTTTTCAGGCGGTGATCAGCACGCTGATCTCGGTGGCGGTCGGAACGCCGCTTGGCCTTTGGATCTCCGGAAATCGTGTGGCGCAGTTTTTTTTGGCACTTCCGTTTGGCGTGCCCACCGTGGTCGCAGCGCTCGCGTGGACGAGCTGGCTGGGTCGCTCTGGGGCGCTTTCATTTCTTGGGTGGTCTTACAGTTTAAAAGCGGTGATTTTAGCGCATGTTTTTTTCAACGCCCCTTGGGTGGCCCTTTGGGTGGCGCAATCGCGAGCGCAGATTCCAGTGGCGCGCATTGAAGCGGCACGGACTTTGGGGGCTACTCGTTTTTCGCGGTTCTCGTTCGTGTATTGGCCCGCGGTAAAGGGTGCGGTTGCGACCGCATCGGCGCAGGTTCTGGCTTTTTGTGCGATGAGTTTTGCGTTGGTTCTCGTCTTGGGCGGAGGGCCTCCGGTTCAGACTTTAGAGACGGCGCTTTTTTCGCGGATT
>CAMBEX010000056.1 GCA_945865865.1 Bdellovibrio sp. ZAP7 | reverse complement strand
ATACCCTTTTGGGCATGAGCCTTTCTCACGGCGGCCACCTCACCCACGGAAGCCCTGTCAATTTTAGCGGCAGGCTTTTTAAAGTCGTTTCTTACGGAATTCACCCCGAAACGCACCGCCTCGACTATGACCAGGTTCGCGCGATGGCGCTTGAACATCGCCCAAAAATCTTGATTGCAGGCGCAAGTGCTTATCCTCGCATCATCGATTTTGAGGCCCTCGGAAAAATTGCCGCCGAGGCGGGTGCGCACCTCGTGGTCGACATGGCTCACATCGCAGGTCTTGTAGCGGCGGGCGTGCATCCCAGCCCCATCGCACACGCGACTTACACGACCTCCACGACGCACAAGACACTTCGCGGCCCCCGCGGTGGCCTGATTTTAGGAAATCCCGAACGCATCAAAGCGGTCAATTCGCAGATTTTCCCTGGAATTCAGGGGGGTCCGCTCATGCACGTGATTGCCGCAAAAGCTGTGGCTTTCGGCGAGGCGCTCACCCCTGAGTTTATCAGCTATCAGAAATCCATTCTCACCAACGCCAAGACTCTTGCCGACGAATTGATGGCTGCGGGCTTCAAACTCGTGACCGATGGAACGGACAACCACCTCATGCTCGTCAATCTCACGCAATTTGGCGACGGCTCGATTACCGGAAAAGACGCGGAGACCTGGCTGGATCAGGCCGGAATTACCGTGAATAAGAATACGATCCCCGACGAGAAGCGAAGTCCCTTTGTCACCAGCGGAATTCGAATTGGCGTGCCTGCCATCACGACGCGTGGAATGGGTAACTCTGAGATGAAAGCCATTGCAGGCTGGATAGCTGAGGTACTCTTGGCCAAGGGCGAAGCTGCGCAGCTCGCAAGGATCAAAGGGCAAGTCCGCGAACTTTGCGGAAAATTTCCGCTTTACGGTTGATCGATCCGTTTGAATTTCCCGCTCTTGAAGCCCGGCCTCGGATACGTTAAGGCTAAAACCGCATGAAATGTCCTTATTGCTCCACCATTGACACTCGGGTCATCGACTCCCGTCTCAATCAGACCTCGGACGTCACCCGCCGTCGTCGCGAATGTCCCAAGTGCGAAGGCCGCTTTACCACCTACGAACATGTCGAAGAAGTCATGCCTTTGATCATCAAAAAAGACGGTCGGCGCGAGCCCTACTCCCGCTTGAAAATGCTCGAGGGTCTTAAAAAATCTTGTCAGAAAAGACCCGTTACTAGCCACAGCATCGACGAAGCGGCCACTCTCATTGAAAAAAGAATTCAGAGCTATGGACTGAAAGAAGTTCCATCGCGCACGATCGGCCAGATGGTCATGATCGAACTGCATAAACTCGACACGGTGGCTTACATTCGGTTTGCCTCCGTTTATCGTGAATTCAAAGACGTCGAAGAATTTGTGGCCGAACTTCAGGAGCCACCCGTCGCAGAAGACGACCCGGCACTCCTGGTTTTTCCATTCGCCGCCACTCCGCCCGCTGTGGATTCGGCCGGACTCTCAAAATCACCGAACGCGCCCAACTCGCAAAAGGAAAAGCATCATGACTGACCAGTCCACTCATCATCGGGGTCCCCGCCACCGCGCGCGTGAAGCCGCGCTTCAGATTCTCTATCGCTACGATCTCACTCACACCACAGACGCGGACCCAAAAGATCTCACCTCGCACTTTGATCACTTTCAAGTGGTTGAGGCTCAGCGCGAGTTTGCGGCTCACCTCGTCGCCGGAACGCTCAAAGAACGTCAAGCGATTGACCTCAAGATTGAAGCCCAGTCTGCTAACTGGAAGGTCAGCCGCATGGCGATCATCGATCGTAATTTACTCAGGATGGCCCTCTACGAACTCATGAATTTCAAGGACATCCCTCGCTCCGTCACGATTGACGAGGCCGTAGAGCTTGGCAAACAATTTGGGACCGCCGAGACGCCCGCATTTGTGAATGGGATCCTGGATGCAATGGCCAACACGCTCGAGGCGGCAAAAACTGCAGCGACTTGACCCTCCGCACGTAAGGGCTAGAATTAGATTCAGGGGAGCGTCCTGAATCTCAACATGAACTCCGAATCTTCAACCCAAAACGGTCCACAGCACCTCGAATTGTCAGCCGATCGCGCACTCTTTGAAGGCCACCTTCAAGGACTTTTGCTCAGCTGCTACGAAGACGAGCGCCCCATGCAGGGTCTCATTGGCCTGATGGATTGGCAGCTACGCGGTGAAATCTCGCAAGCCATCCGTGCTGGATTTATTACCGGAAAAACAGGTGAAGTCGCCTACCTGCCTGTCAGACACACCGGCAAGACTTTGCATCTTTTGATTGCCGGGTGTGGAGCCCAACGAGGTTCGCGGATTCCGACGGACACTCTGCAGGCCGTTCTAAAAAATCTACGATCATTGAATCTCAGCGGGCTCGGAATTTCTCAATTGGATTTTGATTCCGAGAGCCTTCAACAACTCACCCGGGAGACTGGACTATGGACCGTTCACTAGAGCGCGCCCAGACCGCACACGAAGCCAGTCAAGTCTCTGAAAAGCTCTTGAGCTTGTCTCCGTACTTTGAACCTTTTGTGCCATCAGCAAGACTCGCAGGAATGGAAGGACTCGCGCTTCTCAACGGACTTGAAAAAGTCGCGCGCTCCAGTCTTTCGCTTTCAAAATCACAGCTCCTGCCGCGCTCCGGCACTGAAACAGGCAACATCAACATTGCCGCCAAATCCGAAATCACCGCACTTGCCCTCGAAAAGCCCGCGATTCCAAAACGCGCATTGGACGCTCTTGCCGCTGCCCAGTTGGCTAGGGCTCTGACCGCAAAACAACGCAATTCCACGCAGGCTGCGCCCCTCATGGACGCGCTTCTCCTGCTTCAGCAACGCTCCCGCGCACGCGGCTTTCGCACGGGATCACGCATCATTCGCGCTCAGCAAATCGACAACTCCCCCGAGCAGGACTTTACCCGCTTTGAAATCCCAAAAGTCTAAGAGCGCCGATCCCGCCACTGCGCTTTTAGCAAAGGCCTCACGCGACTGGAAAAAAGTCGCACCCCTCGAACACGCGCCCGTTTTGCACCTCGCGATTTTGCGGGATCTTTTTAGAAAAATCCATGCGGCACGCAGTACGGCACTTGCTTACGAAAACCTGAAATCAGCTGAAAATCTCGCGACCATTGAAACTCAGTTGCAACAGATCCGAGACTCCTGGCCACAGGAAAAACCCGCGCCTGTGCCCATGGTACTGCGCGAAAAACTTGCCCGTCATGATCGCAGATGGGAATCCTTCATCGCCTCCGAGGCGAGTGGGCTCGGACTTGAATACTGGGTCATTTACGCGAGCCCCCCCCTGGAGACTGCCGAAAAATTTAACCGAGCAATCCACAAACTTCTCTCACCCCACGCAGTGGTACTTTTCGCAGAAACAGACGCTGCACCTCACACTCCCCCCAAGGCCGGGCACTGGTCTGGATGCTGGTGGACCCTTCACAATCCCCGCGGTCCAAATGGAAACATCAGTGGCGCGCAGTCACGTCCAAGAAGTCTTAATCTCTCATCCGCCGAGAAAGCTCTTCGTATACTCTTGAGATGGGAAAGAATCGGCTAGTGTGAACGTTTTGATTTTTTGGCGCCGCTGATTTTGAGGTAAACTAGGGACGTGCGTCTCGTAGATTTTCTCATCGCGCTTTTGGAAGCTCACGGCCAAACACTCATGCGCCTTGCCGCGTTTTTTGGCGAAGAAAAAATCATCGAGATGATCGAGGAGGTCGGCGATTCACCTTCCTCTCCGGAGAGCGCCCCCCTCCTTTCGATTCAGCAGGACTGGCAGGCGCCCGATCGTGTTACTGCATCTGGGTCGGCGTATGCGGAGCTCGAAAACGCCGTTCACGAACTGAAACTGCCTGCGATGCTCGAGTTTTACGTCTGGGCCTATCCGCATTACCGAGCCTTTATTGAAAGCCCGCTCGAGCTCACCTCAAAAATTCAGACACGACCCCATGGTCCAGGCAGTTCAGGTAACGACGCGGGAACGATTCTCGTTGAAGAAGCACTCGCACAGGCCCAGGGTTGGATCCGAAGGCTTCCGATTTCTCCGTCCATTGCCGTGCAGGCGGAACGTGCCGCACAAGTCCCTTGGATTCGATTTCGCGCCGAGGTTCTCAAGCGCATTGGCAAGCGGCCGCTTGGACCTGTTTACTAGAGCTCCATCCAGTTTTTTCCACGTCCCGAGTTCACTCGAAGCGGAACCGAAAGCTGCATCGCACCTTCCATGACTTCGCACACAAGTTTTTCGACTTTTTCTGCCTCATCGACGGGGCAATCCAAAACAACTTCGTCGTGAACCTGAATGATCAGCTTAGAGCGATAGCCCCCCTGCTCTAACCTTCGATCCAGTTCGATCATCGCGAGCTTCATGAGATCTGCCGCTGTCCCTTGAATAGGCGTATTCATCGCCATTCTTTCGGCAAAACCTCGCATGGTGGGGTTCTTGGAATTAATATCTGGGAGTCTGCGTTTTCTGCCAGCGGCAGTCGTAACAAATCCTTTTTCGCGAGCCTGCTCGATCTGAGAATCCAAAAATCTTTTTACACCCTCATATCTTTGAAAGTAGCGATCGATGATGTCGTGGGCTTCTTTGCGCGAAATCTTGAGTTCTAGAGCTAGGCCAAATGGAGTTTTTCCGTACATCAGCCCAAAGTTAATGGCCTTTGCGATCCCACGACCCCGATCATCGACGGCCTCAGGCGCAATTCCAAAAATCTCGGCCGCAGTTCTACGATGAACGTCCTCATCCTTCAAAAATGAGCCGACGAGTTCCTTGTCACCACTCATGTGCGCCAGCAACCGAAGTTCAATCTGGCTGTAGTCAGCAGAAACGAGGACATTTCCAGGTGAAGGAATAAAGCCTCCACGGATCTTGCGACCGCGTTCCGTTTTGATCGGAATATTTTGAAGATTGGGATCTGAACTCGAAAGTCTTCCGGTGGCGGTCACTGCTTGATGAAAACTTGCATGAATCTTTCCGGTCTTGGAGTCACGCAAGAGTGGCAGCGGATCCACATAGGTGCCCTTGAGCTTAGAAATCTCCCGGTATTCGAGCAAGAGCCTTGGGACTTCATGCAACGGTGAAAGCGCCTCAAGCACCGAGGCATCAGTGGAATACCCTGTCTTGGTTTTGCTCTGAACCGGAAGCTTGAGCTCTTCGAACAAAAGTTGCGCCAGTTGTTTAGGCGAGTTGAGATTGACCGGGCCCTTCGTAAAAGCCGCCACTTGAACTTCAATTTCGCGAAGGCCACGCCCGAACTCTACAGACAGCGCCCTGAGCCAGGATTCATCAATGCAAACCCCGTTGGATTCCATTCGTGAAAGTACCGGAACGAGCGGAAGGTCCACCTGGTAAAAAACATCCATGAGAGACTCAGATTCAAGCTTGGGCTTGAGCGCATCCCAGAGCCTGACCGCAATCAGCGCATCTTCAGCCGAGTACCGCGTCGCTACATCTACGGCGACAAGATCGAAACCTATTTGATTTTTTCCTTTTCCACAGACCTCTTCGTACGAGAGCACGTCGTAAGCCAAGTATTGCGCGGCAAGAGTCTTGAGATCATGCCTACCATCAGCCTCAAGCACATAAGCCGCAACCATCGTGTCTGCGCCAATTCCCTGAGGTTTTACCCCCATCTGAGAAATCACGCTCCAGTCGTATTTGAGATTTTGACCGATCTTTTTGTAGTCGGGATTTTCAAGGTAGGGTTTGAGACCCGCAATCACCCGTTCGGGCGAAAGCTGTTCGACTTGCGTTCCACGATGCCCCACCGGAATGTAGTAACCCGTGTCGCGATCCACGCACAGAGCCACGCCGACGAGCTCTGCCTCCCTCGGGTTGAGCGAAGTCGTCTCCAAGTCAAATCCAAACTCCTTGGATTTTTCGATCTGAAGAAGAATTTTCCGAAACCCTTCTTCGGTGTTGATCATCTTGAAAGAAAACTCCTGCACGGGTGCGGGGGCGTACGCCATCGCAGCAGTCGTGGAAACATTCACCGGTTCATCGGCAGCAACCGTGTCAGGTAAAACGGCTTCTTTGGCCGCACTTCCGTGCCTTGCTCCGCTACCGGGTTTTACGCCGTTCCATCGTTCCAAAAGCGCATGAAAATCCATGAGCTTCAAAAATTCCGAAAGCTCAGGAGTCACTTCAAACTGATATTTTACAAACGCGGGGTCGAGACTGAGATCCAGCTCCGTATGAACGGTCGCAAGCCCCGCCGAAAGCCTGGCGACTTCGCGCTGCTCGTGAATAATCTGGCCTTTTTTTCCGGAGATTTTTCCAGAAGCCGCGGCATCTAAGACGCCATCCAAAGTTTCGTAGCTCTTGAGGAGTTCTTGCGCGCCTTTGGGACCAATGCCGGTGACGCCTGGAATATTGTCCGAACTATCCCCCACAAGTCCCAGATAATCGCGGATCTGATCGGGCCGAACTCCCATTTTTTCTTCGACGCCTGCAGAATCGTAGAGAACATTTTTCAAGGTATCGAGCATTTCCACTCGCTCGTTCACGAGTTGCATCAGATCTTTGTCGCCCGAAACGATGACGACGAGGTTTTTTGGCGAAAGTTTGCACCAGCGTTTCGAAAGAGTTCCGATCAGGTCATCGGCCTCAATCCCGCTCTGACGATACGAATGAATTTTCATCGCGGAGATCAGCTGCTCAATTCGATCAAATTGCGGAATCAGCTCCTCGGGAGTTTCGGCGCGATTGGCTTTATATTCTTCGTAAACCTTTTTGCGATTCGAAGGTTCTTTGGAGTCATAGGCGACCACTAAATTTTCGGGCCGGGCATCGTCAATGAGTCTTGCCAACATCGTGGCCACGCCGTAGACGGCGTTCGTAGGTTCACCCAGCCGATTGGATAAATGTCTGATTGCGTAAAAGGCGCGAAAGATCAGCGAACTGATATCAATCAGATAAAGCGTGTGCTCTGAAGCTTGTTTGCGTGCGCTCACGAGACGCCCCGAGCGGAAATTCCGGACGATTGACCTGGCCTGATATCCACCACATCCGTTTCAGCCATGAGATCTCCCAACCTTCGTCCGCCTTCACTGCGAACCATGAGATAAATCTCCACGCACATCAGCGGCAATCCCACCAAAAGCAAAACGAGCCATCCCCAGATCGGAATGATTCCAAAAAAAGTAGCGACACCCACGGGAGCATTCCGAATTGCAGAATCTTTCCAGCCGCATGGCCCTCCATCCAGTCGCCGAACCACTCGAAATTTAAAGAGCCACTTGCCTACACTCTGACCCTGCATCGTGTTCACGCGTAGGCCATCGGAAAGTAAACTGTACGCAAACCCCGCCAGCGGTCCGATGGGATAGATCATGACGAGCGAGGCCAGCACCACGATCGCCAAATCGAGGAGCTTAGCGATGACCCGTTGGATGAGCCGAAGTTTCTGAGGAGATAATTGAATTCGACTGGGAGGGACTGACACGAAAAATTTAACTCCCCTAGGCTTGTGAACTGGGGTGAAGAAAAAAGCGATCCATCATATCGACGATGCTATGGATCGCAAAAATATGGGTTTCTTGAATCCGGCTCGAATTTTTTCCGAGGCTGGCGTTCAGTGCGATATCGGCAATCGCGCTGAGTTTTCCGCCCGAACCCCCTGTTAGGGAGATCACCTTACAACCTATTTTTTTTGCAGCCTCCACGGCGAGCAACACGTTTTTACTGTTTCCAGATGTCGAAATGGCAAGCACGACATCCTGAGGCGCAGCGAGTGCCTGAACTTGCCGCAAAAAAATATGGTCGTAGCCATAGTCGTTTCCGATGGCCGTCAAATTAGAAGTATCCGTCGTGAGCGCGATGGCCGGAAGCGGCTTTCGCTCGACGAGCATTCGTCCCACCATCTCGGCCGCCATGTGCTGGGCGTCTGCCGCAGAGCCACCGTTTCCAAAAATAAGCAGCTTGCCCCCGCTTTGGACGGCTGCCGCCACGAGCTGGGCTGCCGCAACCAAAGAGTCGCCACATTCGCTCAAAAAACGCTCTTTTATGGCTGTTGACTCAGCCAAAGTTTGGGATAAATAGTCAGAAGGATTCATAGCGTCAGAAACTTAACTCAGACGCGCGGGACGGCCAAGCACTAATAGCCCAGCACCCATAGCCAACAAACAGAAAGACCCTCTATGAGCTCAGTACATGTCAAAGCGGCAACCGATTCCAACTTCGATTCCGACATCATGAAGGCCTCTCAGCTCACGCTGGTGGATTTCTGGGCAGAATGGTGCGGACCCTGCCGAATGCTCGGCCCCACGATCGAAGCCATTGCTGACGAGTTTCAGGGCAAACTGAGCGTTTTCAAAATGAACGTCGATGATAACCCCGAGACTCCAAGCCGTTTTCATATTCGGGGAATTCCAACGGTCATTCTTTTCAAGAACGGACAAGCGGTCGACCAACTGGTCGGAAACCAGCCCAAAGAAGTCATCGTTCAATCGATTCAAAAACATCTCGGCTAAAAATCGCGAGAAACTCTTTCGGAGGGGGCCTTCAATGTCCCCTCCGTCACTCTTCACCCCACACACTCAGCCCTGAACCTAGCACCGACGTTGACTATAAAAGTTGACCGACTCGGGGATTGCGTTATCCTATGGGTAAGCAGTTTTGGTTTAAGGTTAACCGCGTCATTAAACTCAGGGCAATAATTGCCGGTTTTTGACAGGTTACTGCGTCACGAAGACGCATCTGCGCCCACCCCCGAGTGGACGCCAAAAGGAGCTAGCTCATGGAAACCCTGGGTACGTCACCAAGCTTCACCCACACCGTCATTTCAGCTTTTCAAAAGGGCGGATACGCCATGTGGCTCATCGCGATAGCGATGGTTGTAGGCCTCGTTTTCGCGCTTGAGCGATTTATTCGTCTGACTCAGGCCAATGTCAACGCGACCCTCTTTATGGTCGAGGTTCAAAAATACATTTTGGCCAACGACCTGGATGGAGCCATCCGGCTCTGTAACGGAACAGGCAAAGCAGCACTTCCAAAAGTCGTGAAGGCGGGCCTTCAGCGCGCATCTCGCGACCAGGAACAAATCCAAAACGCGATTGATGCCGCCAGTCTCGAGGTCATTCCTAAACTCGAACGCAATCTTCCATACCTCGCTCTGATCGCAAACGTCGCTACACTCTTGGGGCTGCTCGGAACGATCTCCGGTCTGATTCAATCGTTTAAGGCCATCGAACAAGGCGACCCTGCTCAACGCCAAGCCATTTTGGCTGCCGGGATTTCAGAAGCCATGAACGCCACAGCGTTTGGTCTGGTCACCGCGATTTTCGCGATGGTTGCCCATAGTGTTCTGAGCAACAAAGCGACCAAAATTCTCGAAGAAATCGACGAGTTTGGAGTGAAGCTTCTGGACCTGCTTTCGGCCAGACGCTTTCATCATTCCTCTGAAAAGGCAGGCCGGGAGTAACGACGGTGCTTAAGCGCCCCAGCTCTAGACGCCGCTCCTCGACAGCGATTGTTCAGATCAATCTGATCCCCATGCTTGACGCCCTGGTCACCTTGATCGGGTTTTTGCTCTTTACTCTGAGCTACCTGGCGCTCGTGCATGTCGAAACGTTGATGCCACAAGTAAGTTCCGAGCAGTTGGAACAGCAGCTCAAGGAAAAGCCGTTGCAACTGACAGTCTCCCTTCGTGAAGGCGATGTGCAAGTCTGGAGTCCTTTTGAAAAGTTTGCGACCAAGGTGATTCCAAACACCTCTGAGGGACTCCCAGATGTTCAGGCAGTTCATCGCGCGATAGTCGAAGTCAAACAGCAGTTTCCAAAGGAAACCAAGGTTGTTTTGGCTCCCTACGGCGGTGCCTCTTACGATGTGCTCGTGTCGCTCATGGATTCTGTACGCGTCGTGGAGCCAACGGATCCCCCGCTCTTCATCAAGAACGAAAAAACCGGAAACGACGAACCCATCAAGATGCTCTTTCCTGAGGTCGTGTTCGGAAACCTCTTAGGCGACAGTTAACGGGAGAAACACGATGCCCTTCTATCGCTCGATCAGATCCCGAAGAGTTCGCCGCAAGCCCAAGGAGCTGGATCTTCAGCTTACGAGCATGATGGACGTTATGGTCATCATCTTGGTTTTCTTGCTCAAGACCTACAGTGCGAGCAATCATAACTTCAGCACGCTTCCTGGAATGAAACTCCCGACCTCGGGATCGCCGGATGTTCCGGCCGACAGTCTGCACCTGATCATCACTCCCGAAGCCATCACTTTTGAAAATCAACGGATCGTTGAGTTCGTACAAACCGCAGCATCGCTCGGTGACACCGAGGGGGGCTACAGTTTTAAGACGATTGACCTTCGCGAAGACGGCCGCCAGATTGTGCCGCTTTATGACGCCCTAGTGAGAGCGCGCGAAAAGGCCGAACTTTTGAGAGCCAAATCCAGGGCGCGAGATGCGCAGGGAAATCCGCTCCCCTTTGATGGCGTCTTGGCGATTCAGGCCGATAAGCGAGTTCAATACGACACGATTCGCCGGATCATGTACACGTCAGCGACTGCTGGCTACAAAGTGTTTCGCCTGCTCGCGCTTCGAAAAGAAATCTAGTCTCGGATCTCAACCAACCCCTGCGAAGCCAAAGTCCAAGCAGAGAGCTTGTAGAGCAATCGCGCGCCGACATTGGCGTCCCACTCATTTTGGCCATCGGCAGCTGGCGCCACCTCATTGAGGTCAAAACCAATAATCTTTTTATTAGAACGCCCGAGCAGCGAAATCACGTAGCAGGCTTCATGAAAATCGAGTCCGCCCGGAACGGGTGTTCCGGTATTCGGGCAAAACCGAGGATCCAGTCCGTCGATATCAAAAGAAATCCAAACCTTCTCAGGAAGCGACTCCACGATATCGCGAGCGATCTGATCCCAACTCTCACCCTTGAATTTTCTCATGGCCAGGTTGCGATCGAAAAAGCTTTTTACGCGAGTACCCTGACTCTCGCAGTACGCAACTTCTTCTTCGCAAACATCACGGATGCCGACTTGTACGAGTTTTTTAATACCTGAAATTCGCTCGAGCGCATTGTGCATGATGGAGGCGTGCGACCACTGAAACCCTTCATAGGCGTTGCGGGTGTCCGAATGTGCATCAAAATGAAGAATTCCAAACGAGCCGTGTTTTTCAGCGATCGCTTGAAACGCACCAAACGGAACCGAGTGATCACCGCCTACAATGCCGACTAATTTTCCGGCTGCGAGAAGTTCGCGTGTTTGTCCCGCCACCCACTCGTTGAGCGCGCCACCCATTTCGTTCACTCGAGCAAGCCCTCGAACCAGCGAGGGATCCGAATCCGCGCTCACCCCGCCTGCTTCGATCACGGGTTGCGCAAGTTCTTTGGCCTCTGCGTTCAGTTTGCTGATGAGCTCACTCTCGGAACGTAGAAAAATTCCTGCCTCGTAAGGCTTATTGACCTCGAGATCAAAAAGATCCACCTGCTTGCTTGCCTGAAAAATCGCTTGAGGGCCCTGCGAAGTGCCGCCACCGTAAGAAGTCGTGGCCTCCCAGGCCACAGGAACCAAGACCAGCGCAGACTGCGCTTCCGTAAAAGGCAGGCCAAAAACTCCAGAATCCGCCGAGGCGGCAGCATTGGGATCAAACTGAGTCATGAGGTGTTTGTACCGATTAACGATTTGAAGTCAACGAGACATCCAGTTGCGTAACTCCACCCTTTGCCTCCGCGCGAAGCTCCTGATCATGACTCTGAAGCACGCAAACGGACGCGTTTTTCTCTTGGCAAAAATAGAGTGTCCCTCGAAGGCGATAAGTGATCCCGGGCTTAAGTTTTTGAAACATGACTTTTTGGGTGGTCAGCTGTTTTGTAACAAACTTTTTGATGCGAGCGTCATGAGGAGGCACTCCCAATGGCTGACTTAACTCCAACCACGACGGAGCTCCGGGGTTGATCTTCCAGCCCGGTTCGAGCACCAAATGGACAGTAACTTTTTTTTCGGATGCCACGGTTACGAACGGTGCGGGCTTGAGATGAGGAAGCCGCAAAGGATTTTCGGCGTGTGCGACCGAGGTGCACGCAATCACTCCTAAAATAGAGATAGCTACCCTGTTTGATTTCACGCTGGACCGACTTTAGTCCTAAACCGCGCTATTTTCCAGCGGGTGTGAACTTAAACGGATAGGTCACCTGAACCAGCCCGCCACCGCGCGGCACCGGAAAATCGATACGCTTGATGACTGTCAAAACGCATCTCTCGGTGTTTGCGTGATTGAGTGTGGTGGACGCAACGCCGGCCTGAGTCACACGTCCGCTGGATCCGATCACAAAGCTCGTACCCACGCGCCCCGCTAGATTGGGATTCTCCGCGTTGATTTCACGCTCGTAACACAGCCTGAACTCATCACGATGCGCAAGCAGCGCCGCCTCAATCGCTGAAGCGTCAATCGCACCCATCACGACCGCATCCTCATTACCGCCACTGCGGATCACCACGCGGCTTTTTCCACCGACGATCCCGCTTCCTTCGCCTGCAGCGCCTAGGCCCGTTCCCACACGAGCGCCACCGCGGCCCGTATTGCTGAGGCCACCCAAGCTTTCAGCTGTGCCACCACCGCCGGCACCCTGGCCTGAGAGCGCAAGTCCGCCGTTACCGCGCGTGGTAAAACCACCAAAGCCCTTGAGCTTCTCGCCGGCTTTACCGAGATTTGCAGCACTGTTAGCGAGCAGGTCCTCAATCTTGGCGCCCGCGCCCTTGAGGAAATCCACGTTACCAATATCCGAAACCTGACTCTGCCCGCCTCCTGCTCCCTTTCCACCCTGAGGTGAAGGTCGCATGGCTTTTTCTTGCGCAACTTTTCCCACACCGGCTTTGGGTGAGCCGCGCGTTCCGCTTTCACCCTTGGCGCGTGCACCCTTGCCCTGCTTGGCTTGATTTTCTGCGAGCGTTTGCTTGGGCAACTGCGTTGCCTTGTTTTGAATGCCAGCCTTCGCGCCGACGTTCATTTCTTTAGGCACCGGTTTGTTGGCGTTGGCAGCATTAGGCACCAGGTCAATTTTGATGACCTTGGGTTCCTTAGGCTGCGTCTCTGCCTTTACGGTTTCCACGGGCTTGGCGGATTCAT
>CAMBEX010000055.1 GCA_945865865.1 Bdellovibrio sp. ZAP7 | reverse complement strand
AGCCACTAAACTCAGGCTTGACCCCGCCGAGGGCCCCGTATAAAAGATTGTCTCTTTGAAAAATGGGTGCGGGACTAGCTCAGTTGGCTAGAGCGCCACGTTGCCAACGTGGAGGTCGAGGGTTCGAGCCCCTTGTCCCGCTCCAAATTTTCATCATCACGAAGTCGCAGAAATCGTAAAACCGAAACAAACTAAGTAACTAATCACACTGGGGATCCAGTTTGATGTTTTGGTCGCAGCCCCTTCTAGAACACTCTAGAACAACCCAGTTCCCTGCATTACCCTGCCTCCGCAGTTTTTCTCCGAAAATTTTTCCCAACGTTCAGTTTTTCTGAATCCTGGAAAGATTTCCCGGTGTTCAAAGTTTCAATCGTAAACATCGGGGTTTTCTTAGGTATTTAGAAACGTGACTCTCGTTTTCTCGAGAAATCCTCTCTTTTTTTAACGCTTCTCGCAGTTACCTTCAGATTGAGCCGATCCTTTGCAAGGTGCGGGTCGACTCAAGATTGACACTGCTTAGATAGTGTGCTAATAGTGTCTTATGGCCAAGTGGGAATTCGTGGAATGGCTGCTGTTTTGGATCTTGGAAACATCCTATTTTGAATTTGAATGGGATAGTGGCAACAAGAGCAAGAACCAAACAAAACACGGCATATCGACTGACGATATCGAAGCAGTGTTTCGATCAGGCGCTGCGTTACCTCTAGGCATCCAAATTAGCCCAGCAGTTCCCGAACAGCGGCTTAGCATTGTGGGGCCGACATTGAGTGGTCGGTTGCTGCAAGTGGCTTTTGTTCTTCGCGATGGTCGTGTTCGACCGATCAGCGCCAGGCCTGCTCACTCAAAGGAAAGGAAGCAATATGAAGAAATCCTACGTCAAATCCCTCAAAGAATATGATGGTCCCGTTGAAATTGAGGCAGAAAAAATTCTTGCCGCAATGAAACGCTACAAGGACTCGAAGAAGAAACCAACGAGTGTCGCGCTGGATGAAAAAACGATTCATGAAATAAAACGGATTGCCGAGAAACAGGGGATTCCGTATCAGGTGCTGATTCGGGTTTTGATTTTAGATGGCTTGGATCGCATCAAGAAAGCGGCGTAGTCAGAGACCCTTGTTCCAAATCCTCGTTTAGCCTGTGTGATATTTAGCTTGCTCGCCATTTCTGACGTGCTGGTTGTCTACGGAAACAAAATCGATTCTGGCCTCATTGCCGAATCCATTTTCTTGTCCCGCTCCAAAAACAAAAAATGCCGGGCCACGAAAGTGGTGCCGGCTTTTTTATTTGATCCCATCGCTTCGACGGCGAAACGAGTACGCAATCCGGAGGCGAACCGTCTCGAAAAGGAGCGCGTAGCGCAGGCCAAGGCCTATTGCGAAAAACTTCAGCTTCAAGTGAAGTGACGTTAATTTTTTTTCGCCAAAAAAACTTCGATAAAAAAACCGGACCGGGGGAATCAAGCCACGGAAACAACGAATCCAGGTAAAGGTCGTTGCAAAACTGGGATCCAGCCCCCTGCTCCCGAGGGCAAACTTTCCGCGCAACAATCGTATGTCTCTCTCGAGAAGCGCCTGAAACGTGGCGCGCGCCTTGTGTTTCATCCGAGCGCCCGAAGCGTACACTCCGTGAAGGCCGCGTCGCTCACAACGCTGGCACCATTCCAAGTCACCGCCAGAGAACAGATCCGCGTTGAAGGGTCCGACACGATCCATGATGTCCATTCTGGTAAACAAATTGGCAGTCGGCGTAAATTTTTTCTCAGCGATGTTACGCTCCTGCTGGAAATAGTTCTGGTCGTGGATTTCCGCCGCATTAGGAGCGTCTTTCGATTCAAAGGCCTGCTCGACCTCGCCCCCGACGAATCCGCAGTTCGGGTTTTCCTGAAGCGCCTTCATGCCCGACTCAAGCCACTCAGACTCCGGACTACAGTCAGAATCCGTAAACGCCAAAATATCGCCACGTGCTTCTCGGATGCCTTTGTTCCGCGCGGCATAGGACCCCCGCATGGACTCTTTCACGAGCCTTAAACAGAACTGGTCCTTGAATTCGGATTCCAAAAGAGCATGACGGTCATCGGCGGAGCCATTGTCGACGACGATGACCTCGAACAATTCTCGGTTCAAAGTTTGTCGGGTCAGCGCTCTCAGGCATGCTCGGATGCCTTCGTAGTTGTTGAAAACAGGAATGATGACTGAAACTGCGCGGTCGCGACCTGCGCTTGGGGAGTATGCTTCAACTGACATAGCGCTGTAATGTTGCCATCATACGCAAGCACCGTCCAGCAACTGAAAATCACTCGTCGTCTATCTCCTGGATTGACCCTGACTTTACCGTTTAAAATCGAATACCTACCTCACCACTTTAAACGGAAGACTTCAGGAAGAGTGTTTCAGCGCCCCTTCAGCGATAACTCCTGGCATCCGCAGTTTCGAAACCAAGGAGCCCGTCATGAAAAAGAAATTTTTGTTAGGCCTCACGATTCTGAGTTTCACTTTATCGAGCACGATCGCCCCTACCCGCTCTCACGCCATGATCGCCATGGGCGGCACAACGTTGGGTGTGTCCTGGGCACTCGCCGCTGGTGGATGCGCTGCGGTTGCAGGAGGAATGAGCTACCTCCACGACAAAGCAAAGAGCGACGGAGTCAAAGGACTCGCAATCGCGCTTGGTGTTCTCTTTGGAATTGGAGCCTTTCTGCTCCTCGACTCTGACGGCAACGGAACCCTCCACTATCAGGCCCTCGACTCGGTTGCGGGCGGCAAGCTCGGACTCACCGATGCGCAACGCCAATCCTTCAACAATCACCTCGAAGAACTTCAAGTCATGCAGGAGGACATCCATCTCAAAGTCCAGACTCGTTTCGCCTCCGATAAAAAGGTGACCCTCGAACGAATCAAAATTTACTCCCAGCAACTCTGGCAGGAATACCGAACGGACCTGGACGCAGACACATTCGTCGCTCACCAAAAGGTTTCCGAAAACCTAGCCAACCAGCTTCGCCAAACGTTTCAAAAGACTCGCTAGAACTCCCAAGCCTCTTTGCTTGGAAGAAAGGGATTGTTTTTGAGGCAAAACGCCGTGTTTTACGGAGTCTCAAGAACAATCCCTCCTTTATCGATCCCTATCGCCGTGCTAGCCTCGCGCTATCGTGAACTTTAAAGCAGCACGCCCCCTCATCAGGGAAATCCTC
This sequence comes from Bdellovibrio sp. ZAP7, assembly GCA_945865865.1. Lineage (GTDB taxonomy): Bacteria > Bdellovibrionota > UBA1018 > UBA1018 > UBA1018 > CAMBEX01. Next base: position 10,070 of record CAMBEX010000055.1, on the reverse strand, counting down.
TCCGAGCGCATTCTGGTCATCGATGGCGCCATGGGAACGGCCATTCAAAATCGCAACCTCACTGCAGCCGATTTTGGCGGCCCAGAGCTTGAAGGCTGCAATGAGTATCTCGTGATCACTCGCCCTGATGTGATCCAGGAAATTCACGAAGAATATCTCGCCGCTGGCTGCGACATCATCGAAACCAATACTTTTGGCGGCACGACACTCGTCCTCGACGAATACGGTCTCGGTGCTCGCGCTGATGAGATCAACGCCGCTGCCGTTCGCCTCGCCAGGCAGGCAGCTGACAAATATTCCACTCCCGAAAAACCGCGTTTTGTCGCCGGCTCAATCGGTCCGACGACCAAAGCGATTTCCGTTACCGGAGGTGTGACTTTTGAGGAACTCGTCTCGCAGTTCAGACAACAATCACGTGCGCTCATCCAGGGCGGCGTGGATTACCTCTTGATTGAAACCTGCCAAGACACTCGAAACATCAAGGCAGCGGCCCTGGGCGCTGAACTTGCGTTTGAGGATACTGGCAAAAAAATCCCGCTCGCAGTTTCGGGAACCATCGAAGCCATGGGAACGATGCTCGCGGGTCAATCCGTCGAAGCGCTTCTCGACTCGCTCTCTCACTTGGATCTCCTCTACATCGGACTTAATTGCGCCACCGGGCCTGAGTTCATGACGGATCACATCCGCTCTCTCGCAAAACTTTCGCCGTTTCCAATTGCCTGCGTCCCAAACGCCGGCCTGCCCGATGAAAACGGTTGCTACCTCGAAACTCCAGAGATGGTCTCACGCGTGCTGGACCGATTTATCTCGAACGAGTGGATCAACCTCGTGGGCGGGTGCTGCGGAACCCACCCTGGGCACATTCATTCGCTCACGCAGCTTGTTCACGGCAAGACACCTCGAAAACCGTCTCCACAGTCCCGCTCCAGTTTGTCTGGAGTCGACTATCTCGAAATCACCGATGAGATGCGCCCACTCATCGTAGGTGAACGCACGAACGTCATTGGCAGCAAGAAATTCAAAACTCTGATCAGCGATGGAAAATTTGAAGAGGCCTCAGAGATCGCGCGCTCTCAGATCCGAAACGGCGCCCACATCGTCGACGTCTGCCTCGCAAATCCAGATCGCGACGAGATGGAGGATATGCGAAGTTTTCTTGAGCATGCGGTCAAAAAAGTGCGCACCCCGCTCATGATCGATTCTACCGACGAACGAGTGATCGAGCTTGCGCTGACTTACTGCCAAGGCAAAGCGATCATCAACTCGATCAATCTCGAAGATGGCGAAGAACGCTTCGAAAAGGTCCTTCCACTGGCCCGTCGTTACGGTGCCGCACTCGTGGTCGGCACGATTGATGATGACCCGGTCCAAGGAATGGGCGTTTCGCGCGACAGAAAACTTGCGATCGCCGAACGCTCCTACCAACTTCTGACAGGGAAATACGGCGTCCGTGCCGAGGACATTTATTGGGATCCCCTCGTGTTTCCTTGCGGCACGGGAGACGTGCAGTATGTTGGCTCCGCTGTCGAAACAGTCGAGGGAATCCGCCTGATCAAGGCGCGCTTTCCAAGCACCAAGACGGTACTCGGAATTTCAAACGTGAGTTTTGGCCTCCCGAACGCGGGTCGTGAAGTTTTAAACTCGGTGTTTTTGTACCACTGCGTGCAAGCGGGACTCGATCTGGCGATCGTGAATTCAGAAAAACTCGAGCGCTACGCGAGCATTCCCGAAGAAGAACGTAAACTCTCCGAAGACCTTCTCTATAACAGAGGTTCAGACCCAGTAGCCGCATTTGCCGCGCACTTCAGATCCAAGACGGCGACACCCAAAGTCCAAGGGCCCAAACTCCCGCTCATGGAGCGACTCCCCCGCTACATCATCGACGGAAGCAAAGACGGCCTTGCTCAGGACCTCACCGAGGCGCTTCAGACGATGAGGCCGCTTGAAATCATCAATGGTCCGCTCATGCGTGGAATGGATGAGGTCGGACGCCTTTTTAATCTCAATCAACTCATCGTCGCTGAGGTTTTACAATCGGCCGAAGCCATGAAGGCGGCCGTTGCCCAGCTCGAGCCCTTCATGGAAAGCAGTGAAAGCTCCTCACGTGGCAAAGTGCTTTTAGCAACGGTCAAAGGCGATGTTCACGATATCGGAAAAAATCTCGTCGAAATCATCTTGGGGAATAACGGCTTCAAGATCGTCAATCTCGGAATTAAAATCCCCCCGGAGCAACTCATCTCCGCGGTTCGCGAACACAAACCCGATATCGTCGGGCTCTCAGGCTTGCTGGTAAAATCTGCGCAACAGATGGTCATCACCGCCGATGACCTGACCAAAGCCGGAATCTCCACACCCATGCTCGTGGGTGGCGCCGCGCTTTCTGCAAACTTCGTGGATAAACAAATCGCAAAGGCCTACACAGGCACCGTCGCCTACGCGAACGACGCCATGACGGGCCTTGAGCTCGCAAAAACCATTATGGATCCCGAAAGGCACCAAAATCTGCGGACCGAACTCGAGGCGCGAAGACGAAAACTCGCCGCGGCTTCGGGCGGTCCCGAAAAAGTTCGGATACAAGCGTCAACCCTGCGCTCTTCGCAGGTCGAGATCTTAACGGACCTGCCACAGCCTCCCGATCTCAATCGCCATGTCATCAAAAACACACCGATCGAAACCATCTGGCGCTACATCAATCCGCTCATGCTTTATGGCCGGCATCTCGGGATCAAAGGCGGGATCGTCAGGCTGATTGAAAAAGCAGCGCATGACCTCACTGCTCGGCGCGAACTTGAACAAACCGAACCCAAGAGCCTTGCCATCTGGGATGCTGTGCAGGAACTAAAAACTGAATTTGCAGGAACTGAGGTTCTTCAGCCTTCTGCCGTCTACCAGTTTTTTAGGACTGAGAGCGAAGGCAACCGGCTCTGGCTACACTCAGTAAACTCTGGCTCCCCGCAGACCTTTGAATTTGAGTTTCAGCGTCAACGCAAGCCCGACGGACTCTGTCTCTCCGATTACGTTCTGCCAAAAGTCTCAGGCGTCAGTCCTCGTGACACGGTCGCGATGTTCTTGGTGAGCGTTGGAAAAGGCGTGCGAGAGCTCGCTGAAAATCTCAAAAACCGCGGAGATTATCTCAAGTCCCATATTCTCCAGGCCCTCGCACTTGAGTCCGCGGAGGCGTACGCCGAACTCCTGCACTCCCAGCTCCGAAAGGCATGGGGTTTTTCGGATCCACCGGAAATGACGATGATGGAACGTTTTCAGGCCAAATACCGCGGCAAACGTTACTCTTTTGGCTATCCCGCTTGTCCCAGGCTCGATGATCAGGCCGCACTTTTTGAATTACTGAAGCCGGGTGAGATGGGAGTCCAGCTCACCGATGGTTTCATGATGGATCCTGAAGCCAGCGTCTCAGCACTTGTTTTTCATCATCCTCAGGCTTCGTACTATTCCGTAGGGGAGTCTGATGAAAACCGCCAATAAGCTTCAGGGAATCTTAACTACCGGAATCGGAAGTCTTCCTCATCATAACGCTGACAGCGCGCTTGAATTTTCATTTCGATCGGACATTCCTTTTTTGCCACAGATTCCGATTCGAAACTCTTGGGAGTTCATGCTTCCACAAGCACTTGAGGGACTGCCCGGGATCAGTCCTGGAGCCGGAGGCGCAGCCCTCCTGGATTTCACGACCTGGAGCCATAAGGCGAAGGCGTTTGATGACAAGTTAGCCAACGCCACCTCATCGGACCGGTATGACGAATTTGAGCCCACACCCCATTCCAACTCCTGCTGGAAACCTTTTCTTTTTGAACTCGGTGAGCGTCAGACGAAGTTCGCAAAAATCCAAATCGCGGGACCCTTTACAGCACGCTGGGCAATCCAATTGAGTGAAGGAACTCCTTCCGAAGCACTGACACAACTCGACAGGCAGGTTTTTAAGCTCATCTTGGCTCGTTCGCTTTCCATGGTCGATCGTTTGCGGAGCATGAATGTCACGCCTCTGGTTTTTATTGATGAGCCGGGACTCTACGCGTTGGCTCCTGAAAATCCTCGCTCCCATGCCGCGCTACAAGAAGTCAAAGTCTTGGTAGAATCGCTGAAGCGCAGAGGCGCTCAAGTAGGGCTGCATTGCTGCAGCGATCCGGATTGGAAAGCGGTCTTTTCGCTTGGGATGGATGTGATCTCTTTTGATGGAGAACGCTCGATCAAAAGCCTTTTTACTCACGCTGACTCCGCACTTCAGTTCATGAGAAATGGCGGAACTTTTTCTATTGGTATCATTCCCACTCTACTCGACTCCTCACACCTTAGCGAAGGCGGCACCCAAGAGATTTTGGATGCAGGAATTCTTTTTTCGCGGGTTCTTTCTCAAGTCGAAGCGGCGATTGGGTCTGCTCTTCGCCCCACTCATGACAAAGTGGGCATGGAGACGGATGGAACTTTTTTGAGTTTTTTGGAGGCTCTAAAAAACCGCCTCATCTTGACGCCTTCTTGTGGCTTAGCACTTCACTCGGTCTCGGACGCTGAACGCGTCCAGAGTCTCCTTCAAGAATGCCGACGAATTGCCCCGTTGGCGCTGGGACTCAACTCTTTACTCGGAAGCACCGAGGCGCATTAACGTGGACGTAGAGAGACGGGCACCCTCTCGCTTTTGGCTCGGATTTTTTAGCGCGGTTTTTGCGGCGGGACTCGTCTTCCATCTCATATGGACGGGGGACATGGAGTACAAGTGGGATGAGGCCCATATCTTTTCGCGCTCCCAAAAAGTGGGAGTCACCGAAACCTGGCCGGCGGTTGGAATGCCCTCCGGAGTCAGGCTCAACAATCCCCCACTCAGCACCTGGATTTTTGTCGCCGCTGCTCGCGTGTTTTCGATCAGCGAACCCATCGCCCTCGCACGTTTCGTTCAGTGGGCAAATATTCTCGGCATCGCGCTCATCGGCTGGATCGCGCTCAAGCGTGCGCGCGATCCAGCCGAAAAAGAATATTGGCTTTGGTCCGCCGCATTTTTGAGCGTCAATCCCATTGCCGTCCTACTCCATCGAAAAATCTGGGCTCAATCGGTTTTACTCCCCTTTGTCGCGATATTTTTGATCGGGTGGCTGTCGCGTGAAAAACGGTGGGGTGCGATTGTTTGGGGCTTATTTGGAGCGCTCTTGGGTCAAATCCACATGAGCGGATTTTTCTTTTCTGCGGCGGTTTTTCTTTGGACGCTGATCAGGGCCGATCAAGAACAAACTCAAAAGCGCACTCCCTGGAAAGCCTGGATTTTCGGTTCGGCCTTGGGGTCCCTCACTCTTTTGCCTTGGCTCGGCCATCTTTTCAGTCAGCCTCGGCTTGCGCTGGGTTCGAGCTGGCAGTTCGGACTCGAGTACTGGATGCACTGGCTACAAGATTCCGCTGGAGTCGGGCTCAAATACTCGCTCCATTCCCTACATTTTAAAGAGTTCTTGGCCGGCCCGCTCATCTTGGGGCACTCGAGTGATCTCGTAGGCTGCGCCCATGGGCTTGCCATCGCGCTATTTGCGCTGATTCTGATTCGCGCCCCCCTGCAGACATTGGGAATTGGATTCACCTCGCCAAACCGGCGGCTCTCAAATTCCGTACTCTGGGGCTTTGGACTTGTGATGGCTCTCGGCGGCTTTTCGATACAGAAGCATTATCTACTGATCGCGTTTCCAGTGTTGTTTTTCTGGCTGGCGCAAGTAGCGCTCTCCCGAGAAGAAAGCGCGGTTCAGGTGAGGCGGGGACGACACTTGTTGGCGGCACTTTGCGTGACTCAAGCGATCATCACGGCGTGCTTTCTTATTTATATTCATCAAAACGGCGGGGCTCCCGGCGGCGATTACGGAGTGGCCTATGATGCTCAACCCGTCAAAGCACAGGCACCCTGATTGAGTGTGCCAGGCTTACCGCGAAGGAAACTCGCAGGTAAACTGAGTCCCCTTGCCCGGGGCGCTCTCGACGCGCGCGGATCCGCCATGCCGTTGCAAGATATGTTTGACGATAGCAAGCCCAAGCCCAGTGCCACCCTGCTCGCGTGAACGGGCCTTGTCGACTCGGTAAAACCGCTCAAAAAGTCGTGCTTGGCTTTCATGTGGGATTCCAGGACCGTTATCTAAAACACTGAGGCGCACGCTCTTTTCGAGGTGCTCCCATTGAACTTTGATCTCGCCGCCCACTTGCACATACTTAATCGCATTTTGAATGAGATTGGTCAGGACCTGCTCCAAGCGCCCGGGGTCCGCAAAAACCTGTTTGGCCAAGAACTCTGTTTTGATCTCCTGGTTTTTAGATTTCGCGAGCGCCTGAAGCGGACTCACCACTCGAGTAGTGATTTCTGCAGTATCGACCCACTGTTTTTCGATGGCCACACCCGACTCGAGCGCTGAAAGATCCAAGAGATCTTGAACCAAACTCATCAACCGATCGACGTTCCGTTGAATGGCGCTTAAGCAAAACCCGACGTCCTCAGTACGAGCGGCCGCAAAATCCTGCGCCACCGTATCCGAAAATCCCTTAATTGCTGTGAGTGGAGTTCGAAGCTCGTGAGAGACGTTAGCGACAAACTCGATTCGAATTCGCTCCGCACGTTTAAGTTCCGTAATGTCGTAAAAAACTCCGATGGCGCCAGACACCTCCTCGCGATTCGCGCTGGTCGACTCGAGCGCGCGAAAAAGCGGAGCCACCGAAAGTGAATAAAACCGCTCAGCACCTGTACCGAGCGCCAATCTTACCTCGGCAGTTTTTGGAGTCCCCTCACGAAGCGCGCCGTTGAAAGCGTCGAGAACGTCGGGAGCGCGAAAAATCTCGCCAATCCGCGGGCGCCTGGATTCAAAATCCTTTCCGCCAAAAAGCACGGCAAACCGAGAATTAAAAAAAAGCGGTTCACCACTGGCTCCGACTGCAACAATCGCCTCAGAGATCGCACCCATGAGTGCCTCAAGCTCCTCATGCTCACGCGTGAGTGCCTGCGCCTTCTGAGCGACTTCGCTCTCGGCCTGTTGAATTCCTTGTTCAAGACTGACCCAATCATCGGACTGATCGATCCGAAGCAGCATTAAAACTGAAACGACCGAAAAAAATCCCATCAAGACCAAAAACAAAATCCCGGGATGATTGACAAACCATTCACCCGCTAAACCGACACTGAGCCCGTAGGCAGCAAACAGGGCTCCAGTCTGAAAAAAAACCAGCCGCACAAAAAACCGAAAGGGCAGGCGACCCACGGAAACCTTCATGGCTGAACACCCGTCCAGATCCGGTATCCCACTCCCCGAACCGTCTCGATGAGCCCCGCGCAGGCCCCCAGTTTTTTTCGAAGCCCAAAAACGTGCGTATCAATGGCACGGTCCACGACACTGACCCCCTCGCCTTGAACACTCTGAATGAGCTGCTCACGGGTCAGCACCCGCCCCTGATTTTTTACCAAATTCAAAAGGAGCTTAAACTCGTAGCGAGTCAGCGAAAGGGGCTCAGCCCGACAAAAAACTTCATAACGGTCGGGAATGATCTTGAGATCACCCACATCCCGGCTTTCCTCAGACTCGGAAATCTCCGAACGTCTCAGAAGTGCGCGAACTCGCGCAATTAGTACGGGAAGCTCAAAGGGCTTGGTGACATAATCATCAGCACCCGCCTCAAGTCCCATGACAATATCGGCGGGCTCGACTCTCGCGGTCACCATCAAAACCGGAACCGAAGGCTGATGGTCCCCACTCCGAACCCTCCTGGCAATATCCAGTCCTGAGAGGCCCGGCAGCATCCAATCCAAAATCAAAAGATCAAAGCGCCCCGCTTGAAACCTGGAAAGCGCTTGCTCACCGTCAGAGACCTCGTCGACTGAATAGCCCACCCGACGCAAGTGCATCGCAATCAATGAGCGGATGTCCTCTTCGTCTTCTACTAGAAGAATTCTGCGCTGCTCGGCGGTGCCGACCGAATGAGTGGCAGATTTCAAGGGCTTTTACCGCCTCCGTGGCGAATATCCTTACCGGTGGCCGCAAAGATCACGTCTTCGGCGATATTGGTGGCGTGGTCCCCGAGGCGTTCCAGATTGCGAGCAATCAAGATCAAGTTCAGCGCGCGCTCAATCGTCTTAGGATCCGAAATCATGTAAGTGAGTAATTCCCGAAATATCTGATCCTTGAGATTGTCGATCTCGTCGTCACGGTCCAAGACTTTTTGCGCAAGCTCCACATCCTGATTAACAAGCGCGTCCAAAGCCTCACGCACCATCACGCGAACTCCTTGCGCCATCCGAGGCAAATCAATCAAGGGCTTGAGCGAAGGTTCCGAAAGGTAGCGCTTTCCGTTATGCGAAATATTGACAGCCTGATCGCCCATGCGCTCAAGATCCGTGTTGATCTTGAGTACGGCGACGATCCATCTCAAATCCCTCGCAAGAGGAGATTGTCGCGCAAGCAGTCTTAAACAAGCATCATCCACTTCGATATGGGACTGATTGATCGACCCTTCGAGCTCGTAAACTTTTTCGAAGCGACCCGGCTCGCGAAGCATCAGCGCCTGAGTGGCTTCTTCGATTGCTTTTTCGACACAGCCTCCCATTCCGAGAAGCTTTTCCTTCAAATCCCTGAGTTCAAGATCCAGATGTCTTTCCATGAAATTCAGTCCCTTCTCAACCAAATCGTCCGGTGATGTACTGCTCAGTTTTTTTGTCTCTCGGATTGGTGAATACCGTCGAAGTCTCACCCTCCTCGATCAGCTCGCCCATTAAAAAGAACGCCGAACGATCCGACACTCGCGCGGCCTGCTGCATATTGTGAGTCACCATCACAACCGTGACTTCTTTTTTGAGTTCAAAAACAAGCTCTTCGATTTTTGCCGTCGAAATCGGATCCAGAGCGCTCGTGGGCTCATCCATCAAAAGCATGGGGGGGTTAACCGCTAGCGCGCGCGCGATGCAAAGTCTCTGCTGCTGACCGCCCGAGAGGCTCGTGCCTGGAGCCTTGAGTTTGTCCTTCACTTCATCCCAAAGCGCCGCATGCTTGAGCGAACGCTCTACCGTTTCATTGAGGAGACTCCTCTTGCTCACGCCCGCAAGCTTGAGCCCCGCGGCTACATTATCAAAAATGCTAAACCCAGGAAACGGATTGGGCTTTTGAAAAACCATCCCGATTTTTCTACGAATTGCCACGGGATCCACTCCCCGCTCATAAATGTTTTCGCCTTCAAGAAACACTTCGCCTTGCGCCCGCGCGCCGGGAACTTCTTCGTGAAGTCGGTTGAGGCAACGAATAAACGTGGATTTTCCGCACCCTGAGGGCCCAATCAGGGCGGTCACGGTGCAGGGGCTCGCCTGGAGATCAATATTTTTTACCGCGTGAACCTGGCCAAACCAGGCATTTAAGTTTTTAACCTGCAGCACGGGTTGAGCCGTCGTGATTTTTTCCATTTAATTTTCTGTCCTCACTCGTCGAAATTTCAACAACACGAGCCGCGTGGTGAGATTCAAAACAAGCACCAAGCACACCAACACAAAGGCTCCGGCCCACGCCATCCGATGCCACTCTTCAAAGGGACTAATGGCATAAGTATAAATCTGGACCGGCACTGAAGCGATGGGCTGATCCAAACCCCGCGCCCAAAAATTATTTCCAAATGCCGTGAACAAAAGCGGAGCAGTCTCTCCCGCCGCACGAGCGACCGCAAGCATTACACCCGTCGCAATTCCTCCCACGCCCCCGCGCAGCACGACTCGCGAAATCACCTTCCAACGGGGAATCCCAAGCGCCAGTCCCGCCTCACGGATATGGGTGGGGATCAGCTTCAAAATCTCCTCAGTGGTGCGCGCCACGGTTGGGATCATGAGAACCGCAAGAGCGCAACCTCCTGCGAGTGCCGAGAATTTCTTCATGGTAAGCACAAGCACCGCATAAACAAACAAACCGATAATGATCGAGGGAACACTGGTCAAAAGATCGATCGCAAAGCGAATAGAAGGCACCAGGCGCGCCCTGCTATACTCAGAAAGATAAACTCCCACCGCAATTCCCCAGGGAATCCCGATTGCGCCACCCAGACCGATCAGGATCAATGTCCCCACCAGA
>CAMBEX010000054.1 GCA_945865865.1 Bdellovibrio sp. ZAP7 | reverse complement strand
TGGGGAGGCGTTTGACTTTTGAGCGATTTCGGCAATTCGCCGCTCAACGGTAAGAGGGTCTTTGATGGCAGGCAAAAAACCTTCGGCCAAAGAGTGAGCCAGCGTCATCATGGCTCCCCAGAACCAGGTCCAAAGTAAGAGGGGTTGGTCGCGGAGCATGAATTTGAAAAAAAACTTCATGTATTCAAAAAAAGACATGATGAACTGGCTGGTTACATAAGGATTAAATAATCCCATCCCGTTGATCATGTATTTGTTGGCGATGTCGCCGAACGGGAGCCTGACCGTGATTTTGGTGCCCTTGCGAATGAGAGGATGAATCGGATTGGTGCAGATACTGTAAGAGTCGTATTGATTTCCATGCTCAATCAACGTGTCGTGGTTGCTAATGTAAAACCACTCGCAAAAGCGCACATTTTCGCGCTGATCCGACGTGAGCCCTAGGGCCTGGACGATGGCCTGCTGTACTCCAGGCCAGTGAAGCTCCATGTCGTGATTTCCGATGACAAACACCGCGTGGTGACCCCGTTTGATAAATTCTCCGAGGGAGTTTACCCAAACGGCGTGATCTCTCAAGATGACCTCCATCTTGAAGCGCGACTTAGCTTCTTCGGCGGAAAGTCCGCGAGCGCGTTCAAGCCAGCTGACGTGTCCCACGCGGCTCGAGCCCGTCGTCGGCGAGGTATCCTCCGGCAACTCCATCACTGCATCGAAGTCAAAGATGTCTCCGTTCAAAATCAGTTCGATGGGGGAGGCCGATGTTTCGGGCAAACTCGGGTGAATTCCGTGTTCAGCATCATAGTCCCGAGTCAGCGTTTCGATGTGTAAGAGAAACCTGGAAAAAGAGTCATCGATAAAAAATTCGCGCTGTTTGAAGCGCTTCCAAAAAGGACGCCGCGGATTAGGGATTTCCGCATCGGAGAGATGGATGTCGCTCACGATGATGCTGTGTCTGGCTTTTCGGAACTCGGGTTTCATAATCGTTGCAATTTGTTGCAGACCATTTTGGCCCGGCATATGCCTTCATGGGCCGTTCAACTCAGTTTAACACGATGGCAATGGGAGTGGTGCCGGGGATGCGAGTTCATAAAAATCCTTTAAATTCGAGGCAATAGGTAGGATCACAGACGATGGTGAGTGGGAATGAATGCACTCGGCAATCAGGCGGCAACTAGACAGCAAAATAACCCCTGTGTAGAGTGCGGGCATGCGCCAATATCATGACCTGCTTCAACACGTGCTTGAGCACGGGGCCGAAAAACGCGACCGCACCGGCACTGGAACTCGAAGCGTCTTTGGTCATCAAATGCGGTTCGATCTTCAGCAAGGTTTCCCGCTCGTCACGACCAAGAAGGTGCATCTCAAATCCATTCTTCATGAACTCATCTGGTTTCTCAAAGGCGACACGAACATCCGCTACCTCAAGGAAAACGGCGTTTCGATTTGGGATGAGTGGGCCGACGCAAACGGTGAGCTGGGCCCCGTGTACGGAGCGCAATGGCGGGGTTGGCAGGCCGCTGATGGCCGCAAGATCGATCAGATTTCAAACGTCATTGAACAGATCAAAAAAAATCCTGACTCTCGACGACTCATCGTCAACGCCTGGAACGTGGGCGAGATCGACAAGATGAAGCTTCCGCCTTGCCACGCGTTTTTTCAGTTTTACGTCGCAAACGACAGGCTTTCTTGTCAGCTCTATCAACGGAGCGCGGATATTTTCTTGGGTGTTCCGTTCAATATCGCAGGATATGCGGCGTTGACTCTGATGGTGGCTCAGGTTTGCGATCTCAAGCCGGGTGACTTCGTTCATACTTTGGGCGACGCGCATCTTTATCTCAATCACCTCGAACAAGCGCATGAGCAGCTCGGTCGTGATTTTAGGTCGCTGCCCAAGCTGCAGCTCAATCCCGCTGTCCGTTCTATTTTTGACTTCAAATACGAGGATTTCACGCTCACAGGCTACGACGCGCATCCTCCGATCAAAGCGCCGGTCGCTGTATGAAAATCAGTGTCATGGCCGCGATGGCTCAAAATCGCGTGATCGGAAAAAACAACCAGTTGCCCTGGAGTCTTCCGGCCGATCTCAAGCGGTTCAAGACGATGACGATGGGTCATCCTTGCATCATGGGACGCAAGACTTTTGAGTCGATGGGCAGGCCACTCCCCAAACGCGACAATCTGATTATCTCGCGACAAAAAAATTACACGGCAGCGGGAGCTTTCGTTTTTCATAGCGTCGAAGAGGCGCTGGCCTGGTGCCGCGCGCGCGAGTCGCAACCCGGTTTCGAAGAAGTTTTCTTAATCGGTGGTGCTGAGATATGGAATCTGGGCTGGTCGCAGGTGGATCGCATTTACCTCACTGTCATTCACCGCGACGTTGAAGGAGATACGTTTTTTCCAGAATTTCGGTGGGACGATTTCAACGAGACGTTTCGCGAAGAACACCGCGACGTTTCTGACGAGCTTCCGTTCACCTACTTGACGTTGGAGCGCAAAGCGCAGGCGTAGCTATCTCTCTAGTGGTGCGCGGGTTTCAGCGGGGCAGAGTGCTCGTGGGGAGGCGACTTTTTCAGTGCGTCCGTATTCCAAAAATCCACCAGACCGGATTCGAGGCCGTAAATCGCAGGAACGATCGCGACCTTTCCTGATTCGACATGAGTGCGAACGATCGAAGAGCGTTGCAAAAGACGCTTGGCTACGCCGTTGACGTTATCCATCACGGGGCGACGGATGGTTTTGTCATGCGAGGCGCCCCCAGCGGCGATTGCGCGATCCGCGCTGCTTAAGTGGGGAGTAATCGCTGAGATTAAAGTGTCCAGATCAGGTGATCCAGCCGAGGCGTTAGCGGGTGTGGTGAGTGCGGCTTTGACGGCACCACAAGACTCATGTCCCATGACGACGATCAGGCGTGTGCCGAGGTGTTCGAGCGCGTACTCGATGCTGGCCACGGTTGCGGCTCCCAAGACGTTACCTGCGACGCGAATCACAAAAAGTTCGCCCAAGCCCTTATCGAAGACGACTTCGGGTGGAACGCGCGAATCACTGCACGATAAAACAATGGCTTCGGGTTTCTGTCCCGTGGCGAGAGTGCGGCGGCGAACGGGGTCTTCGTTGGGGTGTTTACGGTCATTTTCGATAAAGCGTTTGTTACCCGCCTCGAGCTCCTTGAGAACGATTCCGGGAGCCGTTCCGGTCGGCTGATCGCCGTGCCCCGAGTTGGCCAGGGCGAGTGAATTTGCCGCAGCGGCCGCCAGTGCAAATGTTGAGCACAGGAGGGTTCTAACGCTGAGCCGAACAGGAGGTGCTTTAGTCAAATTCATGGTGTACCTATCGGCACACATCCCATTGAATTGAAGCAGCTTATTTGGAAAAATTTTCATGACAGAAACTCCAGCAAAGACAGTGCCCTCAGCGGTTTGGCGGCTAGCGGCAAAACAGGACCGACGTTTTCGCTCCGGTCATCCCTGGGTTTATTCCAATGAGCTGGGAGCGAGCCCAAAGGGTGTGGCCCCCGGGGCGCCCGTTGAACTTCAAGATGCAGGCGGAAAATTTCTGGCGTGGGGTTACGGCAATCCGGCGTCTCTGATCGCCTTTCGCGCATTAAGTCGCAATCCAGAGGAAAAGGACGCCGTGTCGGCCGAAGGTGTTTTACGGCGCTTGCGAACGGCATCAGCACTGAGGCAGGGTCTGGGTCTTTCTCATGTGAGTCATCGGCTGATTTTTGGAGAAGCCGATCAGTTGCCCGGATTGATTGTGGATCGGTTTGCGCTCGCCACCGCAAAAGGTGCGCAGGTTTTTGTCGTCCAGGCGCATACCGCCGGCATGGATCGGTTGGTTCCGGAGCTTGAATCGGTTTTCGAGCATTTTGTGCCTGACGGAGACTGGTCTCGCACGGCGATTGTCATCAAAAACGACGCAGGCGCCAGAAAACTTGAGGGGCTTGAAATCGAAGCTCCGCGAGTCGCGCGCGCGATCCCGGGAGTGGATCTCGGCAATGCCGCGATTTTGATCAAGAGCGCGAGCGGTGGAGCTCCTCTCACTTTTTACACAGATCTTGTTGAAGGACAAAAGACCGGTTTTTTTCTGGACCAATCGGCAAATATTGAGCTTGCCGTTTCGCGCCTGTTGGCCGGCAACGAGCAGGCCGTCCGAGGCTCCACGCTCAGGGTTCTGGATCTCTGTTGTTACGTCGGCCAGTGGGGAGCGCAGCTTGCCGCTGCTGGAAAGAAATTGGGATTTAAAGTTGAGGTCGTCGGAGTGGACGCATCCGAAAAGGCACTCGTGTTTGCCAAGCGCAATGTGGAGGCGCAGGGCGCCCAGTTTGGAGCGGTTCGTGGAGATGTGCTTCGCGATCTTTCCCGTTTTGAAGATCACTCGTTTGATCTCGTGATTTCCGATCCCCCTGCATTCATCAAGGGTAGAAAAGATATTCCTACCGGAACTCACGCGTACCTACAACTCAACACCCAAGTGTTTCGAGTGGTGTGCGACTCAGGTGCGGTCATCTGCTGTTCGTGTTCGGGTCTGATGGAAGAGCATTCTTTTCACGAGACTCTCGGAAAAGCCGCAAGGCGTTTAGACCGAAAAGTTCAGTGGATTGCGCGCGGCGGCCAAGGACCCGATCATCCCATTCTCTCAGAATTTTCAGAGGGTCAGTATCTCAAGTGCTGGTTGGGTTTGGTCAGCCAGTCGTTCTAGAACATCGGCCCATCAAAGGATTGGAATGAAAGCGCTCGTGCCGGACTCCTGAGAAAGTTTTTGGACGAGCTCTGACATCTCGGAGTTCAGTGACGTAAATTCGATTCCACAAAGCCGGGTGCTTGGATCGGATTTCGAAGAGCGTAGCCATCTGACAATTCCCGATAAGGACAATCTGTTGGGGGTTCCGCTTTCAAAACGGAAGGACAGATCCAGTTCGGTTTGAGTCCTCAGATGAAAGTCCTTCGACATTCGAAGCGCCAGTCCGCCGCGCCCAATTCGAAAACGGTTTTCACTGATGAGTTGATTGAGCGATTGCGGAAAATTAAGCGTCAGCCGAGCCCTGGGCGCCTGTGAGTTTGAGTTCGACTCGGACCACCTCTCGGGGATCGGCAACATGCAATGAATGACGGCGTCTTCCAGGACCGTCCCTTCAAACGGTTTGGTGATGATCGCATCAAGACCGCGGTTATAACCATCCGCCAGTTCAAATTCCGTCATCCCCGTCATGAGGATGACTGCGGGCGAAGGGCCCTTGTTTTTCCGGACTGCATCCAGGAGACCCAGCCCGTCCATTCCCGGCATCTTTAAATCGGTGAGCACCACGTCGGGCATTCTCTCCTCGAGTAACTTGAGCGCCTCACTGGCATCGCGCGCCGAGCGCACTTGAAGTCCTCGCATTTCTAATTGAAACGCGACGGTTTCCCGAAGGTCGTCTTCGTCCTCAACCACAACCACATGCTTGATAGTGTTATTGTTGGTCATAAAACTGTGGGAGCTCCACGATAAAGCGGGTGTGTTTCGAGTCGAAATCCAGCCAGAGCGCACCCGCGTGTTGTTCGATCAGACCTTTTGAGATGCTGAGTCCCAGTCCCGTGCCTTTACCCATGGGCTTTGTGGTAAAAAAAGGCTGCAAAACCTTTTCACGGAGCTCGGCCGGGATTCCGGGGCCACTGTCCTCAAATGCGAGAGTGATTTTTCCGTCAGCCGCTTCTGGCTGAACGTATTTGAGGCGAACCCACTTTTCTTGGGTGCCCTCTACGGCGTCCAGCGCATTGTTGAGGAGATTCAAGATCACCTGGGAGATTTCGGTGGGCCTGCATTCGATCAGCACGCTTTCCGGGATCGAATCGAGCGCAAACTCGACATCCGAGCGCCTAAACTTTTCGCGGCACAGCTCCAGTGTGTCGTCGACGATGGATTTTAAACTTGCGACCTGTGGTGGCGTGTCGGTGACATCGCGACCGATGGCCTGCAGACTCTTGACGATTCGCGCGATTCTCATCACCGTGAGCGTGATTTTGTCGAGCGATCCCAGGATTTCGTCTGGACTGAGCTGGCCACGGTTTTGAAGCTCGGTGAGCTTGCGAGACAGCCCCTGAATAATGGCCAAGGGATTGTTGATCTCATGAGCCACGCCGCTTGCCATCTGTCCGACCGCAGACATCTTTGATGCCGCCACCATTTGCGCTTGTTGTTCCGCGAGCAGTTTTTGAGTCTGAACTTTCTCGGTGATGTCGCGCACGGTGGTAAAGAGGATCTCCTCGTTATCGTGACGATGGGCCTTGGTGGCGAGTTCGACCGTGAGCGCGGAGCTGTCCCTGCGCCGGATATCCCTCACCTGGATGTAATCTTTTGGGTGGCCTGGAGGCTGATCGACCGTTGCGGAGCTTCCCAATTTAAGAAAAGTCGAAATGGGTTTTCCGAGTATCTCCCTGCGTGGGACATCCAGGAGTTTGGCAAGGGGAGTATTGACGTCCAGAATGACTCCCTCATGGTCGTGCAAAATCATTCCGTCAAAGCATGCGTTGAACAGGCTCAAAAATCTTTCAGAAGTCTGTTCGAGTTCGCGCAAGAGTCTCAGTTTGGCGCTGAAGGCGAGAAAAGACGCGATGAGGACGGTCGCAGAAAAGCTGATTGAAAAGAGAACGGCTTTTCCGTCTTGCGCAAGTAAACTGAAAAGGACCGTGGTCGCAAATGAAACGAAGCAAAAAAAGAGGAGTGCAGGGTAGGTGAGCATGCAGGCTGCGACCGCAGATAGGGTTAAAAATACGCCGATAAACCAGTGTTGCTCGAAGCCGCTTTGCCAGGTCAGGTAGTAGTAATGGATACTCATCCAGGTAAAGCTCATTGTGTGAAGGATACTTTGGTGGCGCTGTATGACGCCGGACTTTTGGCTGAGCTCCGCGATCGCGATCATGGGTAGGCTCACTAAAACCCTTTGGAGCCAGGAGTCCGAGTCGTTCGGGGCTACCCAGTTCATGGTGGGATAAAAGCCCAGATAAATAAGAGCGCCTACCCAGAGCATGAGTCGGCTGTCCTGCTGAAACTTAAAAGCAGGGCCGGGCGTTCCTTGAGCAAAGCCATCATTGCCAGTCTTTTGGGCAGTCATATGCGCTTCCAACACTCTCAAGTTTACTCCCGTTCGCTTCTTTTGGGTGCTTTGGTCAGAGATTTCGGAGGAAGTAAGGCGTCGAAATAACAGCGTTTTCTGCTTTAACAATCAATTATAAATCGGTTTAATTGTTCCACGGCTTTTTGGGTTCATTTTGGTTCCTTTTCGGATTCCTCAAATCTTGTCTTTTAAGGGCTCACCCGATACATCCGCCTCCAAACATTCGGCACCACTTGAGCCATTGGGGAGTTTTCATGCGCCATTTTATATCGAAGTTTTGTGTAATGGGCTTGGCCGTTTCCGCGGCATCCTGCTCGGGTTCAAAAGGCGGAGATCGAGGCCCGGTGGTCACGGGTTTCGTCAATCACAGGACTTTGGTGGCCCAGGGCCAGCGCCAAGCCCTGGTTTCTGAGGTCACTCTTTCAAAGGCGGCCATTCTCAACCGCGACTTTCTTTACGGCTCCGACATTCAGTATTCGACGATGGGGGATGGGGCTTATTCTCTCATTTTGCAGGCGATGACTTTGGGTCACGTTCCGGCGCAGTTTAAAGTGCGCGGACAGACGCTCCAGCTCGTAGCCGACCAGCGCATTCGATTCGAATCCGACATCAATCATCCTGAGCGCCTCATCAATGAGTTTAAGATCTTGCGCGAGGACGCGGACACTCTGACCGTGCAAATCGACCAGGCCTCACCGGTGTTGGCTACCGTGCTGGGCGGAGGAGCCGCGGCAAAGCCTAGGACTTCTTGGATTCGATCCCTAGAATTTGTTTCAGACGGAAACTATCTCTTGATGGAGTCGAGCATCGAGAGTGCCGAGGGAGATGTCGTTGAGTTTATGGAAAGCCTCTTTCCTCGCGATACTTTGGTGCCTGCGGATTACAAACCGCTTCTGGCTGACGAAGTTCGTGAACCTCTGGCGGGGCGTTATCGCTTTTTGTCCTGGGGACCCGTTTACATGGACTTTGAAGCCGACGGAAAATCCGAGCGCGTTCAGTCACAGGCCGCCAATCGTTTTCGGGTCGCTGAAGGCGAGCTGATCCGTTGGTACGTGACTCCCAATGTTCCGGATGAGTACTTGTCCGAGATCCGCGCCGGGCTCGAGGGCTGGAACCGTTATTCGCAAGCGATGTGGGGTAAAGACTTTATTCGCTTTGCGGGAAAACTCCCGAGTGGCGTGAAGATCGGGGACCCCCGCTATAACGTGATTAGCTGGGACAGTGTGGCTGAGGCCGGCGCGGCCTATGAGTCGCAGGCCTCGGATCCACTCACGGGGCTTCAATCGCATTCGCTGATTTATCTCCCCAACGCCTGGCTCAATATCGGTCGCGATTTTTGGAAACAGGGCGGGCTCTCGGATGCTGTTCAAGAGAGCGCGGGGCGTCTATCGAAGCTTGTTTCAGAGCGAAAGTTTTTTGGCAAAGGTCTGCCGATTCGCTGCCTTCAAGATCTCTCGCGCCACGTGTCCCTAGAGTCCCAAGCGGATCCCGAGAGTTTTGCAAAAGAGCTTCTCAAGGGCGTTCTCTTTCACGAAGTCGGTCACGCACTGGGGCTGGATCATAACTTCAAGGGATCACTCTCGCTGGATTTAGATGATCCAGCTGCGGCGTTTTCGACGTCCATCATGGACTACAACCAGTTTCATCTTGAGCGCGGAGCGTTTGTCGCGGGATCGTCCGAGGGGCCGCTTCTCGAATATGATCGTCAGATCATTTCGGTTCTTTACAACGAAGGTAAAGACGTCCGGGCGAGCGATCCGATCGTTCCGGCTTGCAACGACGATGAGACGGATTCATTCACGGGCGGTGTGGACCCATTTTGTATTCGCTACGATGCGGGACAAGATCCGACCGAAATGCTCGCGCGCACGCTGCGTCTTGCGAGCGAAGAGAAGTTTGTGCTCGGAAAATCTCGAAGCCTTCCGGCCTCCCTCAAAGCAAGCGTCGATTCGCTGGGTGATCCGCTCGAGCTGACCGAGGTTTCTGCGCTGAAATCTCGCATCGAAGAGGTTACCGAACAGGTTGCGGGTCTCGCGACTTATTATCTTTTGGGAGGAGCGCAGAGCGTGGCCAATTTGGCTCGTTCTAATCTGCGCTCACTCTACGTTTTTAAGGACGGAGTTTTTACTGAGGCGCGGTCCGCCGAGGCGACTCAAATGCGGCTTCGCGCGTGGCATGGTCTTGAGTGGGTGACGGCGCTGGATACGTTGCCGCTTGAAGTTCAAACGGCGCTCGATCACGTCGTGGCTGATGCGGAGGCGTGGCTCGAAAAAACGCCCGCATTTTTGGCAGTCGCTCCTGATCAAAAGACGGATCAAAAGCGTGAGCTGCTTGCTGGACTCGCGGGACTCAAGATCAAGATGTCAGCAAACGAAGATGCAGCGCTCTTGGTTCGCCTTCGTAGATCGGTGCTGAGTGGTTTGAAGCGAAACGCCGCTGCGCCTTTTTACTTTGAGGTGTCGCAATTAGGTGTGCTCGACTTTGAAGCCAAAGCCATCGCAGTTCTCTCCAAGATGATCGTCTCGCCTTTGTCCGGGTCTCCGCGAGCATTTACAGAGCGACTCACGGCGATCGATGCGCTTAAGACATTTATCACTGTGCCAGAAGGACTCGAGGCCTTGGTTGAAGCCAAAAAAGTGCTGCTCTTGGAGAAAGCTGATGCCAAGGACGCGCGAGGCCGCGACCGGATCCGCAAGCTCATTCAAGCTCTGGGCGTTTAGGCGCGTAGGTAGAGTTTGAAGGGTATTCATTCAAGATTTTCAGGGGTTCGCCGAAAAGTTCCCTAATGAGGGAGTTTTTTCCAAGATTCAGCATTTTGCTAGCGTTGGCCGTAGCGGCGGCCACAGTGACCGCCACACCGACACAAGCCGGGTCGTTCGCTTGTTCGTCGACGCAAGAATACATCACGACTCTCGAATACCTTCGCGCACGCAAGGAGCTCGCCGTCCCTGAAAAGCAGGCCAGACAAGTGGCCGCGCAGGTCTCAATCGGCTGCAATGGCGCCGCACAGCGATTTATTCGCGTAACAGCACTTTTGAGCCAATCAGGTTTTGCCGCCCATGATGCGATCACCGAAGGCGTGCAGTTTGCGACCCGCACGGATAGTGAGGCCGCTACTTTTGTTTCGGTTTTTCAGCGAGCGTATCTTCCTGACTACCTGGACATGGATCTTCAGGGGTCGCTTCTCATGGCGCGCGATCTTGCTGCACGTTTTGAGGGCGACGTGCTTGAAGTTCAAAAAGATTTTGAGCGCCTCGTTAAATTTTGCATGAGTGCCAAAGATCTGGATCTACCCAAACCCCAGTGCGGAGCCCTTGCCGCTCGAGTGGCTGGGCGTGGGCGCGCAGTCATGGAAGATGCGGGTGCAACGGACAAGACGGAAAAAACGGGCATTTCAGGTGCCTTCATCAGCGCTTTTAATTTCCTAAGATCCCCGAGAGGACCGGAGCTTGCGACTTTTCAAGCGCTTCAGGTCGCGGAGGAGTTGGTGGTTTCGGGAGTCGATGGAGTCGAAAACTTCAAGAAGGCCTATCGCTACGCACTCTCGAAAAAAGGTCTCGGGGTTCCCAGACAAGAGGCGATTGTGTTTGCGAGAAATTTAGGAAAACAAACTCCCGCTGCTGAACCAAAAGTCTACGCTTCAGAAGTGAAGCGAAAGTTGAACGCCCGGAGTCAGTCCGCTCGCGAACGCAGCGCCGGGCGCGCTCCGGCGAGTGTCGGCCAGTAATGCCGCTCCCCCTGAAATTTCAGTGATCGGGCCATAAATCCGTTTTTTATAGTTTTGCTGTTCTTCAGCAACAACGGTCCAGTGGTTCGGAAACACGAGTGGGGTAAAAGCCATGACCAGCGCTGCCGCGTCCACCGTGCGAGAAAAGCTTTGATTGACGGAGTTTGAAAGCATGTAAGTCGATGCGGCAACGTTGCTGATCACCGAAAGCCATCTCAGTTTTTGTCCCAATGCGGCGGCGCGATGGATGGATTCTTCGGCAGCTCGCTCGCGCGCAAGTTCCTCGCGATCGGACTTATGGGGCATCGCCGAGATTTCAGAGGCGCCATCCGCATAGGGCTCATGCGAAGCGCTGAGCCAGAGCGTGATCGCAAGCCAGCCGGCGCCAGTCGCAACACCGGTAATCCCAGAATAGCCATCAGGATCTTTGACGGGGTTCTTGTTTGAAAGTTGCATCGTTCCTGCAAACAAAGTGGTCAGAGCTGAGGCCTGCAATGGAAGATGAGTGGACCAGCGAGTCTTTGTCTCACGTTTGGCTTCGGTTTCGAGGCGGGCGCTTGCGCGGGGCGTGACCAGAAGCTCGGGATAATGAAAAGTGATCGGAGAAGGCTCTTCGGCCCGGACAGTCGTGGCCGCAGCGGTGATCAGGGTCAAGACAATGGCGCCGGTGCGGCATGTTCGAGTCGAGTGCAAGTGAGGCCTCCTTGTATTTAGCCTTGAACCCGTCATGAGTCTTGTGGCTCAGTAACAGGTGAGTCCATCATAAGGGAGCTTGGGGTGAAATTCATGAAAACTCATTGGAATAATCAATTTTTTGGCCTCTCACTGGTTTTTGTCGCCAGCCTGGGGGCGGTTTCCGGTTTGGCCGGGGCGGATGAAAAAAAAGAAGCTGACACGCAAGCAGGAACGATCACCCAGACACTCGGGACTGTGCAGCTTTTTACACAGCCGATGAAAAAGATCTCGGAGAGTCCCGAGAGCCCACCGCCGCACGCGCTTTTTGAGGGAATGTACTACTCCGTCAAAACGGCCAAGGTAGGGGATGTCGTGGAAAATGGAGACATTATTCGCACCGCGCCCGGCGCCAAGGCCCGCGTGGTTTATCAAAATGGTGACCAGTTCAACGTGGGATCAGCGACTTCGTATAAAATTGCCTGGAACAAGGATTCCGGAAAGTCGGATGTCCGCATTCAGCTCATGTACGGAAAAATTCGCGGAATCATCAGCAAGGGCGGTCCCCGCAATCGCTTGAGAGTCCGCACCGTGAGCGCGACTATGGGAGTCCGCGGAACTGACTTTTACATTTTTGAATCGGTCGGAAAAGGCACTGAGGTTTCGGTTTTGCGGGGCGCCGTAGGAGTCAAGCCCGCTGCCGGAAAGGCCCCGGCTGCCGAAATCAAGGCCGGGTTTTCGGCCGCCGTGAATGCGGCGACATCGGCGCCCGCAGTCTCGGGCGCCAACCCACCCCTCGTTCAGCCTTCGATTGAGTTGTTCAAAACCAGCAAGCAAGAAATTCAAGAAATTCAAAAGGCGTCTGAGATTTCACAAGTTCCGGTCGCTCAACAATCAACGACGGTTGCGGCGCTTGAATCCCAGGCTGTTCAAACGACGCTGAACGACATCAAGGAGCATGACCCGGTTTTGTACTCCAAGATTCAGGCGGCGCCCGCGGCTCTGAGTGTGGAGGATCTCAATCGTCAGTCACTCCAAGCCGCAGTGGAGCAAGCCCCCGTCTCGTCCCCTCGCCGCAAACCCAAAAAGAGCGAGCTTGAGGATCTGAACTCGGATGTTTATCAAAAATACTTTCCGAAGGACTCGGAGTGAAAATGAAAGAGCTTCAGACAGGGGACACTGCTCCCGCATTTACGTTGGAATCCGACTCGGGCGAAAAAGTTTCGCTCAAAGACCTCAGGGGCAAAACCGTAGTCGTCTATTTTTACCCCAAAGACATGACTCCCGGCTGCACGCAGCAGGCCTGTGACTTTTCGGAATCTTACATAAAGATTAAAAAACAAGGCGCTGTTGTGTTGGGGGTCAGTAAAGACTCGGTGGAGAGCCATAAAAAATTTAAAGCGAAACACGATTTGGGCTTCGAGCTGCTCTCGGATACTGAAGGCAAGGTCTGCGAAAAGTACGGAGTCTGGCAAGAAAAGTCGCTCTACGGCCGAAAATTCATGGGAATAGTACGCACGACCTTTGTGATCGACGCCGCCGGAAAAATCGCCGAGATCTACCGCAAAGTGAAAGTCAAAGGCCACGTCGCCGACGTCATCGCGAAACTCTAGTTTTTCCTCATCAAGATCTCTGGGCTTATCCCGAGATATTCTGCTTTAGCTTCCCAAAGCATTACCCGCGCGGAGGCAGGATGCCGGGAGCGGGGGTAGGGCAAGCCCAGGATGGGCATGCTTTCGGGAAGGCAAAGCAGAATAAACCGGGATCAGTCCCGAAGTACTGAGGTTAGAAAATTTGTCGGAGAAGTTCGGTTAGGTCTGAGACCCAGGCACGATGAGTTTTCTTCGCGTGCCCTCGGGGGCCTGAGTCCCAGAG
>CAMBEX010000053.1 GCA_945865865.1 Bdellovibrio sp. ZAP7 | reverse complement strand
CGTAGGGGTTGCGACCGCCCATCGCCCGTTTCAACCCGCGACTCCGCTCGGAGTGGCGCTCGG
This sequence comes from Bdellovibrio sp. ZAP7, assembly GCA_945865865.1. Taxonomy (GTDB): domain Bacteria; phylum Bdellovibrionota; class UBA1018; order UBA1018; family UBA1018; genus CAMBEX01. The sequence goes on along the minus strand of CAMBEX010000053.1, from coordinate 13,394 downwards.
ACTCGAGGCGGGATTAGAATTTACTCTCATCAAAGTTCCAGAAACTCTTTTTGAAGAACTCGAAAAAATGGGGCTCGAAGGAAGTTTTGAGGTACCCACGCTTCCGATTCCGCGCCTGCAATTGCATAAAGGGCTCGGCCCCAAACTCGATGTGGGTCTTTCTTACGTCGGGTATCAAAAATACCGACTCTATGGCGCAGACGTTAAGCTGGTCGTTTATCATCCCGAAGAGGGCCCCGCTTTCGCGCTTCGCTTGTCTTACACGCAGTCAAAACTGGACTACGTTTACACGACGAGCTGGAGTCCCCAGGTCGTGATGTCCAAAGAACTCCACTTTGCCACTCCCTATATGGGTCTCGAGTACCAAGTAATTTCCGGAAAAATCGAAGGCTCACAAGAAGTGCTTCCAGGGATCTCCGTTCCGATCAAATTTGATGGGATCCACTCGACGGGAGGCTCCGCTTTTTTGGGTCTGGGACTGCGCGTGCCAGCACTGGGATTCAAAATTTCTGTCGAGGGCGCTTACAGTTTTGTGGGCGCGCACTCTCTAGGCGCCAAGCTCGGACTTGCCTGGTAGTTGAAGGATCAACGCTCATAATCGGCGGCCTGGGCGGTCGATTTATACGCAAATATTAAACAGAAAAACTATATAAAATCAGCAGGCAGCCGTCTAAATGTCGGCTGTATAAGCGTTTTTTCAGCTGCTCGTTAGAGTTCATTAATTAGTCTTAATATTTGCTCAATTTTCTATTTACTTACGTTTGTCAAAACCTGACCATATAAGCATGGTTTTACCTGTAAGCCTTATGGCGCAAATGCTAAAGGCACAAAAAACCCTCTTTCCGACTCCCTCACGAAAATCGTGGACGCGACCGCGCCTCTTTGGAGTCTTTTTTACACATACGCTATTGAGTGCTTCGCTTGCACTTATAGGTGCACTTTCATGTGCGCTCTCGGGGTGCGGTGTCAGTCTCGTTGAAAGCAGTTTCAGAATCGGAGTCACGTCCCTGTCCACAGACCCAGCCAAGGTCACAGTCTCCGTCGGAGCTCCATCGCTCAGCCACGCAGGCGGTTCAGTTTCAATCACCTACTCGGTCGCGTTTTCGGGCGGCAAAGGGGACCTGTCCTACCATCTCAGAGACGAAGACGTGATCCTCGTCACCACCGGGAGCGCAACCTGCACAAAATCAATCAGTAACGGAACAAGCGCAAATCCCACAATCACCCTGTCTAACTGCACGGGCGAGGGTTCGGTGGGGATCACCATTTCGGCCGCAGTTGCCACCGATTCACTAGGACTTCCGAGCGAGGAGGCATCGGCAAGCACTCCGCTCAACGTCGACAACACCGCTCCGACTGTCGCAGTATCACTCGGCAACGAACAATCCGCTTCCGCCTCTGCCACGCCCATTTCGTTTGCGATTCATTTTTCAGAAGTGATCGATCCAACGAGCTTTACACCTTCGGACATTACCCAGGGTGGAACCGCCCAAGTAGGCAGCTGGGAAATCTTTGATTTAGGTGACCACCAAAATTTTGTGGTTCAGGCGGTAACAGTCCTGAACTCTGGATCGGTATTTCCAAATTTTGCGACTGGGCAGGTGCTTGATCCTGCGGGCAATGGCAGTGTGGCGCGTACTAACTCCGCATACGCTGTGGCATTCACCGATTCAGAAGTGAGTGTTGGCTTTGAATCCGGTAGCAGCATCGTTGCCGAAGAAAACTCTTCTACCCTCCAGTCTTTCAAGGTGACGATGACGAGCGACGAGCCCAAAACCCTACGACGTCGTGGTGGGCTATGCCGTAACAGATCTCTCAAATTTTTATCTTCCCACTGGGTACAATCTCAGCTCACGAACGGTAACCATTCCTGCGGGCCAAGTCTCCGCGGACTTTGAATTCAACACTCCAGGAAACACCTCGGTATTTACGGGTGCGAGCCTATTTCTCATGCTCAACCTGACGGGCACGGATTCTTCTCGGGTCCGGCTTGGAGCTCATTTCTTTCATCGCAGGATTTTTCAGGACGACGACGGCGGGTGGGAGCCCATGGTCAAGGTCTCGACGGGGTATTACCACTCTTGTGGCATTACACAGTCCGGGGTTCTCAGGTGCTGGGGAAACAACGACTCGGGAGAACTCGGCGATCATACAAATACTGACCGAAGCACTCCGGTGACCGTGGACCCTGGAACCGGCTACTCGATGGTTTCCGCCGGAAACAGCTTTACCTGCGCAATCACGCACTCGGGCAGCCTCAAATGCTGGGGCTATAATTATGATGGTCGCCTCGGTGATGGAACAACCCTTCATCGAAGTTCGCCCGTCGTGATCGACTCAGGCAACGCCTACAGTTCGGTAACCGCGGGAGCGGGACATACTTGCGGCACCACGATGACTGGGATTCTCAAATGCTGGGGAAGCAACTCCTCAGGCGAAATCGGAGACGGGACATACGTTACTCGAACCACTCCAGCGACGATTGATTCGGCAAACACCTACTCCGCGGTTTCTGCGGGAGACTCGTTTAGCTGTGCCATCACAACAGAAAATAGTGCCCCCAATAAAGACCGAGTTCTTAAATGCTGGGGAAATAATAATTCTGGAAAACTAGGAGATGGCTCCACTTCAAATCGAAGCTCACCCGTGGTGATCGACTCCGGCACGACCTACTCAACAGTTTCCGCAGGAGGCACTCATACTTGTGCAATCACCACGGCAAGCGCCACCTCCAACAAGGACCGACGTCTCAAATGCTGGGGCTTAAATGTCCAAGGTCAACTCGGAGATGACTCATCCACTCTCCGCACCTCTCCAGCAGTGGTCTCCTCGAGCGGCGCTTACTCTTCAGTCACACTCGGTGGATCGCACACCTGCGCGATCACCGCGAGTGGGGCTCTCAAATGCTGGGGAAGCAGTTCGTCAGGCCAGCTCGGAGACGCCTCCAAAACCCAAAGCAACTCCCCGGTCAGCGCCGACGCAGAAACTACTTATTTAGCGGTAGATGCGGGAGCGGTGAATACCTGCGGAATCACGCAGGCTGGAAACCTCAAGTGTTGGGGCGATAATAGTCAGGGTCAAATCTCAGATGGAACCACTCGCAAACAACTCTCTCCAAAAAAAATCAGCTGGTATGCAGCCTACAATTATGTCGCCACCGGCGGGGGGCACTCTTGTGGGATCACCTCAGTCGGCGAACTCCGATGCTGGGGATTCAATGACTGGGGCCAGCTGGGCGACGGCACGACGATCAGTCGTGGCTCACCGGTCACCGTTGATCGTGGAACTTTATATTCAATCGTAACGGCTGGATCCGAATACTCTTGTGGAATCACGCAAAGCGGAAAACTCAAATGTTGGGGAAATAACCAAAACGGACAATTGGGAGACCGCACGATTACAACCCGCAGGACTCCGGTAGAAGTCGATGCGAGCACCCGCTACGTCTCCGTTGCAGCTGGAGACAATCATACGTGTGGGATTACGGATACCGGGGCGCTTAAATGCTGGGGTGCCAATCAATTTGGAAAACGCGGCGATGGCCCTACTTCGGATTCCTGGGCACCCACACGCATTTACACCAGCATCGGTTTTAGATCCGTTGCGGCAGGCAACCACCACACCTGTGCCATTGGACAATCAGGAGCCGCTTATTGCTGGGGATACAACTTCAATGGGCAGTTGGGGGATGGTTCAACGCTGAACTCTTCCGACAGACAACTCACCTCAACTCCTGACCCTTACCCAACGCCAGATCCGACCTCAATCCCTGACCCGTCCTCTACCCCTGGTGACGAGTTCGTGCCCCCCTCTCTGCATTTAGGTTTGGATTTCAGCTCCATCACTGTGGGCTCCGAGCACACCTGTGGAGTTTTGCTGAATGGCGACCTCTACTGCTGGGGCTGGGGCGGATACGGCCAGATTGGTGACGGCTCGAAAAATAACTTTTACACCCCTGTGCTCATTGCACCCGGCACGCGGTTTCTGAGTGTCTCGGCCGGGGCCTACCACACTTGCGCCATCACCCAGGATCACGCGCTCCATTGCTGGGGCACTGGCGACAACGGTCAATTAGGTACCGGCTCGGCTGAAGAGATGAATATTCCGACGCCCATTGCAACCGGCACATCCTACATCCAGGTGGCAAGCGGTGGCGTACATACCTGTGCCCGAACTCAATCTGGATCTATCGAATGCTGGGGCGACGACCGATTCGGCCAACTCGGTTTGGGGCGTCTCCGCGAGACTATGGTTCCGATTGCGATTTGGTGAATCCAGCTGCTCGTTCGAGTGTGCACACCCTTTAAACTAAAACTTCAGCTCACCCTTCAGTGAGGCCACCTTTTCGTTCACGCGAGCATTACCCCAGGACCTCAGTAAAGCGAGATCAAACGACTCCGGACATTTTTTTGCGGCAGCGCGAATGTCATCCAAATCAATCGGGGTCCCGCGCCTCAGTTTCAAATAAACAAATAAGGTCAGAGTGGGCCGAAAAACCGCGCCTTGGGATCCTCTTTTCATCTCAACCACGTGGGTGCGCCAGTTGGGAACCTCGTTCAAAAATGCTTCAACGGCGAGATTCACCCACTCAGGTCCTGACCCTTGCTGAATCAACCAGCGATAGAGTTGACTCAACGCGCTCTCCTTCGTTGGGATGGATTGAGCGGCAGCACTCACAAAATGAGCAAGGTCGATATCTTCCGTGGAGCGGGTGTCGTCAAATTCCAGACGAACGAGAGAACCCCCCGTCAAAAGCCAGTCGCCTCCGACGGTTTCCGTGAGATAAGTCAGTACATCAGTTAAGAACTTTGATTCGATCGCCATTTATTGATTCAATCAATAATATGAATGATGTCATCACATCCATTCAAGTCTTAATGGATTTCATGCGATCGCAAACGGTCGTAGATCGCAAAGAAGTAGTCGCTCATGCGACACTCAGTGCTTGGGTGGCACACTGGCCTCAAGAAGCGCTGGCGCTCGAAAGGGACCTCCTCGCCAAAACCCAGACCATCCAAACCCAAGAAGCCAGTCGTTGGCTCAAACAGCGGCGCATTGCCCTGGCCAAGCTCAGCAAGAAACTTTGTTAGCTCGTACGCAGAAGTGATCGCCGCACACCCCAAAACAAAAACCCCAGGCCACCTTTCGGCAACCCGGGGTCCTAAATCACTGTAAAGAAAACTCCGATTACTTGGCGTCTTTGGCTTTCTTTTCCTGATACTTCTTAACCATGTCCTCTTGCACGTTGCGAGGAACAGCGGAGTACTTCTGAAATTCCATCGAGAACTCGCCCTTGCCCTGAGTGGCCGAACGTAGATCCGTGGAGTAACCGAACATTTCGCTGAGCGGAACTTCCGCATCGATCGTGGCGTAACCTTCGTTGGTGGCGCTGTTGACGATCATTCCGCGGCGCTGATTGATCTGTCCCATGACCGTTCCCTGAAATTCTTCGGGCGCTGCCGACTGAAGTTTCATGATCGGTTCAAGAACCGTAGGACCGGCTTTTTCGTAAGCTTCGCGGAAGCCCATGAGAGCTGCGGTTTTAAACGACAGTTCGTCGGAGTCCACATCATGATACGCGCCGTCGTCGATCGTCACGCGCACGCCGACAATCGGAAATCCAATGAGACGGCCTTCTTTAACCGCTTCTTGAAAGCCCTTGTCGCAAGCGGGAATGAAGTTACGTGGAATCACGCCGCCGGCGATATCGTCCACAAACTCATAGCCCACGACTGCGTCTGCAGGCAGCGGCTCGATATATCCCGACACGCGACCGAACTGACCTTTACCGCCCGACTGCTTTTTATGGGTGTAGTTGAAGTTAGCCTTCTGAATGATCGTTTCACGAAACGCGACCTGAGGCTTACCGACGATCACTTCGCAATTGTATTCGCGCTTGATGCGTTCGCAATAAATCTCAAGATGCAACTCGCCCATTCCACTGATGATGGTCTGAGCGGACTCTTCGTCACGATGCACGCGGAGGGTGGGGTCTTCTTTGGTGAACTTGTTGAGCGCCTTAGAAAAGTTGGCCTGACCCGTCTTGTCCTTAGGAGCGATAGCGAGCGAAATCACGGCGTTCGGAACAAACATCGAGGTCATCGTGTATTTGACCTTGCCGTCGGTGAACGTGTCACCCGAGGCGCAATCCACGCCGAAAAACGCGACGATATCTCCTGCCTTGGCTTCTTCGAGATCGTTCATCTGGTCGGCGTGCATCTGCACGAGCCGCGGAACCTTGACCTTCTTGTCGTTGACCGCGTTAAAGATCACGTCACCTTTTCGAACGGTGCCAGAATAAATACGCATGTAAGTCAACTGACCGTAGCGACCTTCGTCGAGCTTAAACGCAAGCGCAACGAGCGGAGCACTTGTATCGCTCTTGAGGACAATCCTCTCTTCGTTCTTGTTTTGGTCGAGCGCGATGTTTTCGCGTTCAGTCGGGTTGGGCAGGTAATAAGTAACGGCATCCAACAAGAGCTGAACGCCCTTGTTCTTATAAGCCGAACCCGTCATGACCGGAGTAAAGTTCAACGAGAGAGTCGCCTTGCGAATCGCAGCGCGAAACTCGTCCACAGTCGGCTCCTGGCCTTCGAGGTATTTCATTCCGACGACTTCGTCGAAATCGCCCACGGCTGCGATCAAGTTCTCGCGAGCCTCTTTGCATTTGTCGAGAAGGTCTGCAGGACACTCTTCTTCGCGGATTTTTTCGCCGTTATCGCCGTCAAAGTAGAAGGCTTTCATGGTGACAAGATCGACCATGCCTTGAAACTGATCTTCGGCGCCGATCGGATAGGTAATCAAGTGAGCATTGTGAGCGAGCTTTTCGCGCAGCATCTGAACGCCGCGGAAAGGATTGGCTCCTGCACGGTCCATCTTGTTGATGAAGCAGATGCGTGGGACCTTGTAGCGCTTCATCTGGCGGTCCACAGTGATCGATTGCGACTGAACGCCAGCAACCGAGCACAAAACAAGCACCGCGCCGTCGAGAACGCGAAGCGAGCGCTCGACTTCGATCGTGAAGTCCACGTGTCCCGGGGTGTCGATCAAGTTGATGTTGTAATCTTTCCACATGCAGAAGGTAGCAGCGGACTGAATGGTGATGCCCTTTTCGCGCTCAAGATCCATGAAGTCCATGGTGGCGCCGACTTGGTCCTTGCCCTTCACTTCGTGAATGGCGTGAATTCGCTTCGTGTAGAAAAGAATTCGCTCGGAGAGGGTGGTCTTGCCCGAGTCAATGTGTGCGGAAATCCCGATGTTACGAACATTATCCAGTGAAACTGAAGCAGCCATTTCGCTTCTCCTAGCAATTCTGAGGTTTTAGGGACGCTGCGTTTTAATCAAACCTGCCTGACAGAATCAAGCGGGAATTACTCTGATATTGATTATTTAACGCACAAAGACCACATTCACCCCCTATGAGAAACAGCAGCAACAAGCGGCTATTCTGGGTCGACCTCGAGATGACGGGCCTAGATGAGACCGTGGACCACATCCTCGAAGTCGCAGTCGTCATCACTGACCTCGATTTAAACCCCGTTGAGCAATACCATCGGATCGTCTTTCAAACTCCCCAAGTCCTCGAAAACATGAACGACTGGTGCAAAAAAACCCACGGCGAAAGCGGGCTCACGGCAGCCGTTCCGAGCGGCACCCCGCTTGAGACCGTCGAGAAAGAACTCATTGCGCTGGCTGAGCGGCACTTTAGCGCCACCGATCGCATCGTGCTCGCCGGCAACTCCGTCAACAATGACCTGCGTTTTATCAATAAATACCTCATAGAATTCAGCAAAAAGCTCCACTACCGCCTCATCGACGTGAGCTCCTTCAAAGAAATTTTTCGGGAAAAATACGGGTTGAGTTTCAACAAGGCCAACTCTCACCGGGCTGTGGATGATATTTTGGAATCGGTTCGGGAACTCGGTTTTTATCTCTCGCACGTCAAGGTGGAATCCACCCCAGCGGAGACACCCAAATGAGTACGCGCCCTCGCCCCAGTTTTCAGGCGATTTACCTGCAGCTTGCCAAGATACTCGCCGAACGCTCGACCTGCCATAGGCTCAGCGTCGGGACCGTCATTACGACCCTGGATTATCGAAAAGTTTTGGCTGTCGGTTACAACGGAAACGCCACGGGCCTGCACAATGGCTGCGACCGGGCGGAACCTGGAAACTGCGGCTGCCTGCACTCCGAAGAAAATGCCGTCATCAATTGCGATGCCCCCAGGCACACCGAAAAGGTCGTTTTTGTCACACACCTACCGTGCGTCCAGTGCGCCAAGCGCCTTATTAACCTGGGCAACGTCAAATCCGTTTTTTATGGCGAAGATTACCGAATCAAAGACTCGATCGAGATCCTGAAATCTGTTGGAATCGAAGTGCAACACCTTCCGCTCTCTCCCCAGTAGGCGCCGCTGGTAGGCAGGTGGAGCGCGGAAGTCACCCAAGCGCGGAAGTCGGGGTAAACATCATGAGTGTAACAATTCGAGTGAGTGCGATTGCGCTCAGCATTTCATTAGGGTTAGCCGCAGGCATATTCGGCGCCTGTGCTTCGAGCCCCAAAAACATCGCAAATCAGGCGGGTAACTCGCAGAAAACGGTCCTCACCCAGCAAGAGGCACAGATCCGCGCCAAGCAACTCCACAATGTGAACTACACTTTGTGGTTGGGACTCGATCAGGCCGAGAATCTAGAGTACGAGGACTTTCCGGGACGAGTCGTGGCTCGCTTTGACTTGAAAGAAGGCGCGGCCAATCACTCCGGCAAAGTTTTCATGGAATTTACGGGCGGCAAGATTCAGTCGCTCAAAATCAACGGAGACCGCGTCCCAGACGACGAGATCGCCGAACGCTTTGACGGCCGCAGAATCCATTTCAAAACCCGAGAGCTCAGCACCGGAACCAATCGCGTCGAAATCGCATTCTCGCAGACCTTCAGCCAAAGCGGCGAAGGTCTTCATCGCTTCAAAGATCCGGTCGATGGCCACGTTTATCTCTACACGCAGTTTGAGCCCTACGACGCGCACCGGCTTTTTCCGTGCTTTGACCAACCCGATCTCAAGGCAAGCTATGAACTCACGGTGGAGACGCCCGCTGCTTGGTCCGTGATTGCCAACACCCTCGAGCGCGACACCAGCACCGTGGATGGCCGCCTGAGCTGGGCTTTTCCGCCGTCTCCCATTTTCAGTACCTACATTTTTGCGCTTCACGCCGGGCCTTTTTCAAAATGGGAGGCCGATGCCCACGGAATTCCGATGCGGCTTTTTGCGCGCAAATCTCTCGCACAGTATGTCGATGCGCCCAACTGGTTTGAGGTGACGGGCGCGGGCCTGGATTTTTTTAACGTAGAATTTGGCTACCCCTACCCTTACGCGAAATACGATCAGGTGATTGTTCCGGAATTCAACGCGGGAGCGATGGAAAACGTCGCAGCCGTGACGTTTTCAGAACGCACGGTCCATCGATCCAAAGTTACGGACGCCATGTACCGCGGGCGCGCCAACACGATCCTTCATGAGATGGCGCATATGTGGTTTGGAAATCTCGTCACCATGAAGTGGTGGAACGATCTGTGGCTCAATGAGAGTTTTGCGACTTTCATGGCCACGCGCGCGCTCGACCAGATTTCTCGGGAGCAGGTGGATTCGGACTCGGCACGCGATGTGAGCACTCGGTTTAAACCTCTCAAGCACGCCTGGGCCAAGAGCGCTTGGCAGGATTTTTTTGGCGCAAAACAATGGGGTTACTGGGAAGACCAACTCGTCACCACGCATCCCATCGAAGTGCCCACGCCCGACACCGTCCATGCCTCCTCGCAATTTGACGGAATCACCTACGCCAAGGGAGCTGCGACTCTCAAGCAACTCTTTCACTTTGTCGGCGAAGAGGATTTTCGCGAGGGCCTGCAACGCTACTTTCAGAGGTTTGCTCGTAAAAACGCGACGGCCTCGCAGTTTTTTGCGGCAATTCAGCAATCCTCCGCGACTCCCCTCAAAGACTGGCAGCGGCTCTGGGTGCAGACCCCTGGAGTGAACACGCTTGAGGCCACTTTTGAATGTGGCGCGGATTCAAAAATCAGCTCTCTGACGCTCAAGCAAGGAAACGCCGAGGGTTCCGCTGTGCTGCGTCCTCATCGCACGCGCATCGCGCTCTACGGACCTGATCTCAAACTTCAAGAAGTGATCGAAGCGCCTTACTCAGCTGCGGAAACACAAATTGCTGAAGCGGTTGGAAAGCGCTGTCCGCGCATGGTCTTTCCCAATCACGAGGATCTTGACTACGTGAGAGTGACCCTCGATGCGCTCAGTCTCGAGTCCGCGCGCTCGGCACTTTCGAAAATTGAATCGCCCCTCGCGCGCCAGATGCTCTGGCACACACTCTGGGAAATGGTCGTGGACTCAAGACTTGCGGCCTCGGACTTTATCGAAATTTTTCTCAAGCACGCAGCACGCGAGCGCGATCCGCAACTCCTCGGGCAAATCGTCGGTGCGATTTCACACCCCGGAGTCACGCGCTCTTCGGCTTATAAATTTTTGTCCCCCGAGGCACGGCTACCCTATCGCATGAAGCTTGAGCGCTTCGCGCAATCTCAGATGGAAGCAAGTCCAGGCGGAAGCGACCTCCAACTTCTGTGGTTTCACACTTTCTTAGGCACCGCGCACGCTCCTGACTCAGCTGAATTTCTGCAAAAACTCCTCGACGGCAAAATCCGCGTGAGCGGACTTACGATTGATCAAGAACGTAGGTGGGAACTCGTGCAAACGCTTTCACGCCTCGGATCTCCGTCTGTGGAGGTAGCCGCCAAACGTATTGATGACGAACTCAAGCGCGACGCAACCGATATGGGAGTCAACTCCTCGATCAGTGCTGAGGCCGCGATTCCGGATGCCGCCGTCAAGACGCGGTGGTGGGAGCGGATGACCCAACCCTCACTCGCCTCGCAGCAGGGCTTTACACACTCGAAACTCAAACAGGCGATGCGAAGTTTTTTTCTGATGGGCCAAGAGACGCTGACTCAGCCTTTTCAGGCCCGCTATTTTGAGGCTCTCGGTAAAATCACGACGGCCGAGTCTTTTGAATTCAGCGGAAATTTTGCGCGGTACCTTTTTCCGGCGGCCTGTACGGTCGAATCCGCGGAGCTGGCGCTCAAGACCCTCACTCAAATCAAGGACGCCCCGGCCGCGATTACCAAAGCGCTCCGTGTGCAAAACCAAGAAGAACTTCGCTGCGTGAAAGCGCGGGCACTGATGCAAGGAGCTTCGGCGGAGTTAAGCGCGGGGTCGATCGCACCGGTCAAGCCTTGAGGCAGCCGTGCGCCCTAACCCCTCAACTTCAAAACCACCGGGCAGTGATCCGAGCCCATCACCTCGGGCTGATGCCGTATAGAACTCAGGCGATCCACAAACTCACGGTTGACCCAAAACTGATCGAGGCGCCATCCGATATTTTTTTCGCGCACACCGGGTCGATAACTCCACCAAGTGTAATGCCCGCCCTCGCTAACGAACTCTCGAAACGCGTCGCTGTAACCCGCTTTTGCAAAGTCATCGAGCCAGGCGCGCTCTTGCGGTAGATATCCTGCATTGTTTTCGTTTTGCTTGGGGTTTTTGAGGTCGATCGGAAGGTGAGCGATATTAAAGTCGCCGCATAAAACGACGTTTTTTCCGGCCTTTTTGAGGCCGTCACAAAACTCGAGCATCTTGCGGCAAAACTCGAGTTTGTAACCTAGGCGCGCGTGTTCGCGCTGACTGTTTGGAAAGTACGCGTTGATCAGAGTAAAGCCGGGATATTCGGCGACAAGTACTCGCCCCTCGGAGTCGATCGCGGGGTCACCGAGTCCCTCACGAACACTCAAAGGCTCAGCTTTTGAAAAAATCGCCACGCCGCTGTAGCCGGGCTTTTCGGCCGAATGCCAAAACGAGTGAAAGCCGCTCGGATTTTTTAAAAAAAGGTCCACCTGCTCGGGCTGCGCCTTGGTCTCTTGCACGCACACGACATCGGCCTCTTGCGCGCCAAACCAATCCAAAAATCCTTTGCTCTGGGCAGCGCGGATTCCGTTTACGTTCCAGGAGATGAGCTTCATATCCGCCCACTCAACACGGGGGATGATTGAGATCAATAAAAAAGCCCGGGAGGATTTCTCCGCCCGGGCCCGTGCATTCAAAACGAATGCGGATATTATTTCGAAACAAACAAAGCGCTGAACATCGTGACTCCTGCCGCGCTCTCGACAGTTGGATCATCTCCAATGCAGAAGATGTAGTTCTTTCCGGAGCCCGCCACGTCGGCCTGTGCCATGCACACGACTTTTTCAGACGTTGCCGCCGCGAATTGACCCGAAAGAAATCCGGCAGCGGGCGAGTTCTCAGTGAAACCATTGATGACCGTGCTTGTAATGCTGCCTTCGGCAGCGCCCGTATCCGCATTCACGCTAGCAACCGTCAAACTACCCGAACTCATTGTCGCATTCACCGGGTGGTCATCTCCGCCCGAAAACACCAGCCCCACATAATCGCCCGCGAGAACTGAGGTGCTGACTGATCCCGAAGGCATCGCCATGATTGTTGAGTTGGTCGTCTTAACGATGGCACCGCCCGATGCAGTCAAGTACATCGTCCCGCCGCCTCCCCCTCCGCCTCCACTCACGGTTGCAACTCCAGCGCTACAACTAATGGCGGAAATCGTACCAGTCCCTTCGTCGCCCCCTGCCAAATTGTATTTATTGGGGAGAGATGGGGTGTTGGTCTCAAAATCAAAAGCATAAGTTCCCAGCACATCCGTTGAACTATCGATAGTATGGCTATTGGACATCTGAACCCAGTTCAAATTTTGGTCAGAAGTCGGGCAACTCCCCGAAGCCACCATCGGAATAATCTGGTTCTCGCCACCCCCAATCGGCTTCAGCAAAAACACCACACCCGGAATATTTACGGCGTAGGCTTGTTGTCCTGCCGACGGAGCATCAGCGCCAGTGGCGGAAGTCACGGTGAGTTTCATGAAACCCGAACTCAGGGTCGTGTGCGTTCCTTCAACAGTCAGGCTTGAGTCGCTCTCAGTAATCGTAAAGGTCCCATCACTGCGAATCGTCGCACCCCAGTTTGAGCCCGGACCTGCATAACTGTAGGTGCTATCGCTTGCGTCATCTTTTGAGCAGGCTCCCAAGCCCAGCGACAGCGCGATGATTGAAAGTAGGGGCAACCAAGATTGCTTTCTCTGAAATTTCATAGTCTTCGATCTCCTCTCGAACGATTTGTCATGGGCCTTTTCTCGTGTCCCATCACGGATCCCACCGCGCTTTCTTACCCCCTGAAATGGGCTTAAAAGCGCAACCTGACTCAAGTAAAAGCCATCTCGCGGCATTTGAAAACCAAAATTTCTTAAGCCCTGCCCCCGACCC
>CAMBEX010000052.1 GCA_945865865.1 Bdellovibrio sp. ZAP7 | reverse complement strand
TGGCAGGTGGCAGTGACTTCGGGAAGAATATGCGAGCTCAAAATCACGGTATGTTCGCCCGCGAGACTCTTGATGAGGTCTCGGATTTCAATGATCTGCTTGGGGTCAAGACCCACGCTGGGTTCGTCGAGAATAAGTACTTTCGGATTATGGATCAGAGCCTGCGCGAGTCCCACACGCTGGCGATAGCCCTTTGAAAGATTACCGATCAATCGCTTGCGAACATCTCCCAAGCCCGTCTTGGAAAGTACGTCATCGGCCGCGCTTTTTATTTTTGAGCTGTGAACTTGATGAAGTCTCGCCGCAAAATGCAGGTAATCCTGCACGCTCATCTCGAGGTACAGGGGTGGAGTTTCGGGCAAAAAACCTACGTTGCGTTTGACCTCTATGGGTTGAGCGAAAACGTCAAACCCTGCAACGCTCGCTTTTCCTTCGGTGGCGGGCACAAATCCCGTCAAGATTTTCATGGTTGTGGATTTTCCAGCGCCGTTGGGGCCTAGAAATCCGACGATTTCGCCTTTTTGAACTTCAAAGCTGAGATCACTGATGGCGGTATGAGGGCCGTACATCTTGGTGAGGTTTGAAACTTGAATCATGGGATTCTCCTCTGCGAGTTTCTTCTGCTGGACCTGCTTGGCTCAAACCCTGAGCAGAACCGACTGATAATTTGAAAATGAGGGGTAGATTGTCAAGGCGATTCAATCCGGTGCGCCGATAAAATTCCGTCATCCGATGCAACCACCAAAAGTGACGCTGACTCAGACATTCCTCGGGCGTAGAGGTACGCACCCTCTTCGGTCATCATGGGTAGATTCCATTTGAGGCTACCCTCAAGGTCAAACCCCAAAATATGGCTGTGGCGGCTGGAGGGGATCGTGTCTTCGAATCCAACCACCAGGAGTTCTTTTCCAAGGTTCATTTGTGAAGAGTAATCCGCATAGCGCGGTGCAGAGCGGCGCCATTTTTCAGACAGGTCATCTAAATTGAGGGCGATCAGATTTTGTCCATGAGGGCCGTTTCCGTAGGCGGCGATGATTCTGGCTTCGGGGTGAATCTCAACCTGAATCATCGGAGTGTCCAGGCGGGTCTCGGCGAGGAGTTTTCCGGTCTCACTCAAGAGAGCAACAAACTGTCCTTTTTCCGGAATGTGGTACTGCACGGCGAGTCGAAACTCTGGGCCGTTCGAGATCGACAAGTCAATAATCTCGCCCATGACCTGGGAGCGCCACCGCTCTTTTGTGTCCATGCCGACCACGGAAACTTGGCCCTGAGTCAGGCCCAGTGCGATGAGCTGACCGTCAGGGGAGAGCTTGAGCGCTAGAATGTCCTGGCGAAGAGGTTGTGAGGCTTTCGCGCCTTTTTTTTGTAACCGCGGAAAGTTTTCCAAGGAGAATGAAAACTTTTTTTCACCGGTCTTGGGGTCTATAAGATCGAACGCGATGGAAGGGTCTGCATCATCATCGTGATAGCAAAGCACTGCACCGGTGTCGCCTTTTCCCAGCCAGGAGGGCCGGCACATTCCGGCGCCTTCGGTTTTCCAAGCAAGTTTTCCGCTTTGGGAGTCCAGCGCAAAAAGCTCTTCTTCGTAATTGGAAATCACGGCGAGCTTTCCATCGTCAGAAAGAGTCTGCCCTTTGACCGCCGAAGTCAGCGGCAGCTTCCACAACTCACTGCCGCCGGAGTCCATCGCGATCAGGCGGTGTCCCGCCGCTGAATTTTCGTCCGGCGCCACCGTGACCAAGATCGTCGAACCATTTTCGGAAAGGTTGAGGTCGGTGATGCGCCCGTCCATTTTTTTTGACCAGAGTTCGCGCACGTTTTCGGGCACGGCCGCTGTTGGAAAGTGGAGTGCGTGCGCGCTGGCTGCGGATTCGCTCCTCAAGGATTTTCCGGAACACCCGCCCGAAATGGCAGCAGTCAAAAATGCGCCCCAAGTGAGGCTTCCGAGTGCGGCCCAACAGAGTGCAGCCCTGTTTTTTTTGGTTCCTTTGGTCATGGATTGAGTGCAATGCTACAGTGGCCCAATAATTCTTGGCAACAATCGTATGCGTATCGCCGTTTTGTCCCGAAATAGAAGTCTGCACAGCATTCGCCGCCTCCTTCAAGAGGCCAGCACCGCGGGCGTTCAGCTCGACACGATCAATCCGTTGGAGTGTCAGCTTGTCGTCGACGGAAAGCAGAGCCACATTCTCGTGGGCAATCAGGATGTGCCTGATTACGATGCCGTACTTCCGAGAATCGGTGCTTCCATCACTGAATATGGTTTGGCGGTCGTTAAGCAGTTTGAGGCACTCGGTTATCACACCATCAATCACTCTCAGGCTATTGCCGAGTCGCGCGACAAGATGCGTTGCGCACAGATTTTAATGCAGGCCGGCCTTTTGGTGCCGCCCACTGTTTTGACGCGCACACAAAAAGGAATGCGAAACATTCTAAAGATCGTGGGCGGAATGCCCGCGGTTTTGAAAGTACTCCAAGGCACTCAGGGAGTGGGAGTGATGCTGGTGAACTCCACGCTCTCACTTGCGTCAGTTTTGGATGCGTTTTGGGGGCTTGGAAAGGACTTAGTGATTCAGCAGTTTATCGCCGAAGGCGCGGGCCGCGATTATCGGGTGCTTGTGGTCGGCAAAGAAGTGGTCGCCGCGATGATGCGCACGGCTCCCGAGGGCGAATTCAGATCCAATATTCATCGGGGAGGGGCCGGAAGTCTCATCAAGCTTCCAAAGGCCTACGAACGCGCGGCAGTGCGTGCCACAGAGGTGCTGGGTCTTGAGATCGCCGGTGTGGACTTGATTGATAGCGATCGCGGGCCGATGATTTTGGAAGTGAACAGCTCGCCTGGATTTGAAGGAATCGAGCGCGCGACAGGCCTCAATATCGCAGGAGCGATGGTTCAACACATGATCGCAAGCGCGGATCGATCGAATAAGCGAAAGCTTCGGCAGAAGCTACGCGGCAGAAGCTAAATTTTCAGAATGCCCATCAGGCGCGCCAATTATTTGACAAGCTTTGTGTAACGATCCTGGGCTTTGCGCCGATTTGCGTTTGTGCTGCCTTTTTGAAAGTCCGTGATGTTCAGGCATCCGTAAATTTTCTTGGTGAGCATCGAGTTGACCTGGTGGCCAAGCTCTTCAACGATCGCCGGTTCGAGAGATTTTGGAATGGTGATGTTCCGTTTTCTTAGAAATCCAAAGTAGTCTCGGATGATATTGAAAATAAAGGTCTTGCGGTCTGAGTCAGAATCCTGAAAATGAAAGAGGTGCTGTTCAAAAATGACGAACAGTGGATCTGTCTTCAGCGGACCGCCGGTGTAGCTGTTTGGATCGGCGACTTTGCGAATGGAATTTCTACTGGAAGTCCTGCCGCCGGCATTTAAGTCTGATGACTGGCTCAGGGTAAGGGTGTTGCGGTTGGAGTTCCGCTTAGCAGCGAGCTTCATTCTGTGATTTACCTCTCTCCCCTGCTTCGGAATGTGAGGCTCTCAGCTTGAGTACGAAAAAAGTCCCGGTCGAATTAACGAAAAGCAAAGAATTCCAGAAGTTTAAGGAATGGTTGGACGGCGCCAAAAGGGTGCTGATTTCAACTCATCAACTTCCTGACGGTGATGGCTTGGGTGCTGAGACGGCCCTGTTTCATTACCTCAAACGTGGTCGCAAGGCTTGTCGAGTGTACAACCCCGACCAGCTTCCCAAGCGCTATCGGTTTCTGGATCCTAAGGGGCAGATCCTATTAGGCCCGGGACAAGTGGAGCTTTGGGATACCTGCGATCTTTGGATCATTGTCGATACCAATGACCCCAGGCGCTTAGGAAAGCTCTGGCAGGAGCTTTCCTTGCGATCCAAGAAAATCGTTTTCCTCGATCACCATCCTGAGATCGTAGGAGCTCAGGAAGTCGCTTACCCACCGCATGCCCTTTTGGTCTCGGACCCTGAGTCGAGCAGTATCGGTGAGATGCTTCATCGTGTTTTTGATGACCTCAATCTTGCCAAAATCAACAAGGACGTCGCGCTCGGGCTTTACGTTTCGATCATGACCGACACCAATAGCTTTCGGTACGCGCGAACCACTCCGCTTGCTCACACCATTGCCGCCCAAACGATTGAAGCAGGGGTCAATCCCGAGGAAATCTACCAGGCGATCTACTCGTCCAAAGAGGTTTCGCATCTTCAGCTCCTGGGAAACATGCTTCAAAACGTGAAAGTCAGTCACGGCGGAAAGGTCGCATGGCTGGAGATGGGCCTTGAGCTGCGCAAAAAGCACGGAGCATCGGCCGACGACACGCAGTCCTTTCTCAATCTCTTGCTCCTACTCAAAGATGCCGAAGTCGTCTGTTTTTTTCGCGAAGAGGATGACGGTCAGGTGCGCGTATCGATTAAATCGAAGGGGCGCGTCGTGATCAACAAAGTTGCAGTTGAACTCGGCGGCGGGGGGCATGAGTTTTCGGCCGGGCTTGCTCTCTCGGCGCCTCTCGACAAGACCGTCGATGCGGTCATCAAACGGGTCGAGCAACTGGTCGGTTCATTTGAGAAGTTTGGAAAATAAAAAAGCGGCGGAACTTTGAGGTTCCGCCGCTTCTAAAAAATCTGATTGGGTTTAAGTTATTCGCCAGAAGCCTTCGGCATCTTTTGAGCGCTGCGGTGCAGGTGGTCCTTGACGATTTCCTTATGCTTGCGAAGTTGCTTTTCGATTTTGGTGACCGTTTCGTCGACCGAGGCAAAGAGATTGTCGTTTTCTGATTGCCCGAAATAATCCATGTCATTTCCGACGAGATGACAGTGAGCCACTTGAACTTGTTTCTCGATCGAGAAGTTCCAGGTCACGTGGATTCGTCCGTTAAAATATTTTTTGAGCTTCTCGGATTTTTCCTCCGCGTAGGCCTTTACGGCATCGCTCGAACTCATCTGTTTGAAGCTGATTTGGACGATCATGGTCTCTCTCCTTACGTGCCTCGGATCCCGGGCAGGTTTCTCTCTCTGATTATTGTCTGGAACCGTCCGCGCATCGAGCGCCTCGGATTTCAGACAAACTTTTGACAGAAGGAGATCAGATGAGCTTTTTGCGTTTTCCGGAGGAAAGAATCCCGAGCATATCGCGGTACTTGGCTACTGTGCGCCGCGCGATGTCGATGTTATCTCCCCGGAGAAGCTCCACGATCTTCTGATCCGAAAGAGGGTTGCGCTGATCCTCTTTTGTAACCATCTGCCTGATTTTCTGTTTCACCGCCTCGCTGGCGAGCGCATCAGACCCATCGGCGGAGTTGATGCTGGAGTTGAAGAAATACTTCAACTCAAAGATACCCACCGGGGTGTGCACGAACTTGTTGGTGGTCACACGGGAGATGGTGGACTCGTGCATCCCGATATCATTAGCGACATCCTTTAAAATCATGGGCTTGAGCTGTTGCGCGCCTCGATCGAAAAACTCACGCTGTCTTCGAACAATCGCATCGGTGACTTTGTAGATGGTCTTTTGACGGTTGTGGATTGAGCGAATCAGCCACACCGCGGAGCGCAGCTTTTCTTGAACATACTCTTTTGTGGTTCTGCTGCCCTCTTTGTCCTTGTCCCTAGCCGCATTGGCGAGAACATTTTTGTAGTAGGGCGAGATGCGCAGCTTGGGCATTCCGTCTTCATTCAGAACGATCACGAACTCACCGCCGACTTTGTACACGTAAATGTCGGGGGTGATGTACTGGGTGTCTCCGCTCATGAAACTTCGGCCTGGCTTGGGCTCGAGTTCCATAATCAGGCGAATCGCATCAATCGCTTTTTCGAGCGGCACTCCGAGCGCTTTTGCGACGGCAGGGTAGTGCTTGCGTTCCAGGTCGGGCAGGTGGGACTCGATGATTTTTTCGACCAGTGGCTGGCGCGGCTCCATGAAGCGCGCTTGAATTCCCAGGCACTCTTGTAGAGTTCTTGAGCCGACGCCGACTGGATCGAAATTTTGAATGATCTTGAGAACTTCTTCGGCATCCTCGACGTCGAGCCCCACTTCGGCGGCCAAGTCTTCGAGTTTTGCAATCAGGTAGCCGTCATCAGAAAGGTTGCCGATGATCAATTTGCCAAACTTCTGCTCCGTGTCCATGAGCTGCGCCATCGAGAGCTGCCAGGCTAGATGTTCTTCAAGCGAGGTCGTCTTAGTCAGGATGTTTTCGAAACTCGGCAGGTCTTCGTTGATCTCACGCATGGAAGGCGCGGAACTCGAGTTAGAATTGAACTCTTCGACGTAGGACTCCCAGTTAAAGTCATCTTTACCGGCAACCAGTTGTTCTTCTTTGGCAGCGGGCTTTAGAAAGGACTCCTCATCGCGGCGCTGCTCGGATTCTGGGTCCAGGTTCTCGGCCGTCGATTCGGCTGGGGTGGCGTTTTCGCCATCTGGGGTTTCGGTTAATTCTTCCAGGATGGGATTTTCCATCATCTCCTGAGTCACGACTTCTTGGAGCTCCATGCGCGTGAGCTGCAGGAGTTTGATGGCTTGCTGCAGCTGGGGGGTCATTACCAGCTGCTGACTGAGTCGAAGGCTTTGTTTAATTTCTAAGGCCATAGGTGACTATTAGTCCCGCATTTCAAAACTGAAAGTTTTCGCCCAGGTAATGCTCCCGTGCCATCGGGCTATTTGCAATATCGGCCGGGGTTCCTTTTTCTAAGATTTTACCACTGCTTAACAAATAACCCAAATCGCAAATTGCCAATGTTTCCCGCACGTTATGGTCTGTGATCAGAACCCCTAAACCGCGTTTTTTGAGAACCTGGATCATTCTTTGAATATCGTTCACGGCTATCGGATCTATCCCAGCAAACGGCTCGTCTAGCAAAAGGAATACCGGATTGAGGGCCAGGGCTCGAGCAACTTCGACGCGCCGTCTTTCGCCGCCCGAGAGGGTAAAGGCTTGCTGCCTCGCAATCGAGTTGAGATTAAATTCGTCGATGAGCCGTCCGAGCTGCGCGCGCCGTTCCGAATCCGTGAGCGGAAGCGTTTCTAAGACGGACAGAATATTGTCTTCGACCGTCATGCGGCGAAACACCGAAGCTTCTTGTGGCAGATAAGCGATGCCTTGTTTGGCTCTCGCGTGCATGGGCAATTGAGTGATGTCGCGTTGGTCGACTTGAACTTGACCTGCATCCGGGCGAACCAGTCCCACGACCATGTAAAACGAAGTGGTCTTGCCGGCCCCGTTGGGCCCTAAAAGCCCGACGACCTGACCGGCCTTCACCTCAAAGCTCACGTCTTGGACGACGGTGCGTCCTTTGTAAGCTTTCTTGAGATTGATGGCCCTGAGTACAGGCGCCTTATCGTTTTCCGCTGCTGAATGCATTGCTGTATTCTACCTCAACACTGTCGGTGTCCCGATGGACGATGATCACGTCGCCCGTTACTGTGTCTTGCCCATGATACACCTGCGGGTACTCCCTCAGGGTAATGGTATTTTTCGATGCACTGAAGTCGGCACGCCCGGCTGTCGCGTAGCGAAGGTCTGGGGTTCCTGATTTTTCCTGAACCATCACGTCGTCGATTAAGGTGATCAACTGGAGCTCATTGGAATTTGGGGAGTTGGATCCGTATTTGACTTCAGCACGCCTGCCGTGGGCGTACAGGGATTTTTGCGAGATTTTGACGTGAGTCACCTGGGATGCAACGGAGTGGGGGTTCATTCCAAAAGAAATGCTCTTTGCGGAACGGTTAATTTCGCAGTGATCCGAAGTGATGGTGGTGACGGCATCCCGATTCTGAGAGTCGCTCGCGTCTGCGCTGTTTTCTTGCCTACCCAGAGTTTTTTGGGGTCGAGTCTGTGAGACGGTGATTTGTACTTCCGAAGGCAGGGTGATCACACCGTTGCTGATATTGAGATCCAGTCCGTGGCTTTCAAATCCCAGCTGACTCTGATCGGTGGATCCGCCACTTGCGCCACTGACCTTCCATTTGAGTGGGATTTCTACCTTGTGCCGATCCGGGCTGTAACGAATGTAGTCGCTCTTGAGCTCGAAGCCGTCAGGAAACCGGGTAACCACTTGGCCAAAGATTTCCAGATCCCTTTGGCCAACAAAGTATTTGGCTTCTCTGCCGTGGACTACGGTGACTCGGTCCGTGCGATCAAAGATGTAGGCCGTGATTTGACGAGCGTGAACCAATCGCTCATTTTGGTACATCGATGCGCGGTTCGCGATGAGTTTCCACTGCTTAGCGCCTTGACTGGTCGAGACGTAGTCAAAGCCGTCGATACTGTATTCAGGGAGCTGTCCCTGGGGCACACCTGTGGCCAAGGTTTCATTTTCGGTAGCAGGGTCGCCCACAAATTGATTGGCGTCTTCCCAATTTCCGGCAGCCTGCTCGAGTGTCGAAGGGGTGAGGGCCACGATCTGGGTAATCACGATCAGACCGAGAATCACCAACAACCAAGGCCGTGATGGAATAGCCTTTCGAGTGAGTGGTTTTTTAGGGCTGGCCGTTGAGGGAGACATTATATTTAGGATACCCCAAAACGACCTTCTGCCACTAAATGAAAGGTGAGGGGCGGTGCCTAAATCCGCTTAGATTACTCTAGAATAGGGGGGGTGCCCGGTGTAGGGTGGCCTCCAAATGGACACCCGGCAGTTTGAAGAGCGTAAGCGTGATCACATTCGCCATGCGCTCGACCCATCCCATCAAGCGACTGGCCTGAGCGGTCTGGACCGCGTGCATCTTTTTCACGAAGCACTCCCTGAACTGGATCTCGTGGATGTCTCCTTGTTCGCTCCGTGTCTCTTGACCAAAACACTGAGTACTCCGTTTTACATCGCCGGGATGACCGCTGGCCATGCGGGCGCCAATATTTTGAATCAACTGATTGCCCAGGTTTGCGAAAAGCGTGGGTGGGCGATGGGAGTCGGATCTCAGCGAAGAGACCTTGAGTCGCACGCTGCCTACGAGTCGGATCGCGCGCAGCTTTCTGAAGCCAAGGCACTTCGAAGGTCAGCCCCGAAGCTCACTCTTTTTGGCAATCTCGGCATCAGTCAGGTCATTGCGGCAGTTCAGTCGGGGCCAAGCGGGATAGACCGTATTCGCCAAATCGTGGATGAGCTTGAAGCTCAAGCGCTCGCCGTTCACGTCAATGCCCTGCAAGAGGCCATTCAACCCGAAGGCACACCGCGATTTCGAGGCGCTCTTTCTGCTTTAGAAATTCTTTGCTCCAAGCTCGGAGTTCCCGTCGTCATCAAGGAAACCGGCTGCGGTTTTTCAGCGCCGACGCTGATGCGTCTCAACGAAGTGGGTCTTACTGCGCTGGATGTGAGTGGTTTGGGCGGGACACATTGGGGAAGAGTTGAAGGTGCGCGTGCGCAGCCCGACGGTCTCCAGGCGACCGCGGCCCGCACTTTCGCAAATTGGGGCGAATCCACCGCGGATTCGGTGATCAGCGCGCGTGAAAATTTAAGAGGCGTAGAGATTTGGGCGTCAGGCGGGGTTCGCAGCGGATTGGATGCAGCGAAGCTGATCGCATTGGGAGCGCATCGCGTGGGTTACGCCCAGCCTGCGCTCGCGGCAGCGACGGCCGGGGCCGAGGTTTTGGATCGATGGATGGAGCAACAGGAGTTTGAGCTCAAGGTGGCGCTTTTCTGCACAGGCAGCGCAACACCGCAAGCACTTCGAGAGAAAGTAAAGTCATGGACTATTCAAGTTCACTAATGGAAGGGTTTCACCGTATTTCTCGCACCGAGCGCTTGGAGCGTCTCGCGCGGATCTGCGATCTCACTCAAGAAGAGATGCAGACTCTTTCGGGCGAAAAGTCGCTGTCTCTCGATGTCGCCGAACACCTCATTGAAAACGTGGTCGGCGTTTTTCCGATTCCGATGGGAATCGCGACTAACTTTCGAATCGACGGTCGAATCGTGCCGGTACCGATGGCGGTTGAAGAGACATCGATCATTGCTGCAGCAAGCGCGACGGCAAAATGGGTGGGGCAAAACGGAGAGATTTCCACTCGCGTGCAGGGAAATCTGATCATCGGACAGGTGCAGCTTCCTAGCGTGCGCGACACACAAAAGGCGCGATTGGTCCTCGAAAAAAATCGTGAGCTCTTGATGGGCTTGGCTAATGCCTGCATTCCAGGACTCACTGAGCGCGGTGGGGGTGTGCGTGACCTGGTCGTACGAGAGCTCGACCGGCCCGAACCTTCCAGCAGCTGCAAAATGCTGGTTCTTCATTTGCTCTGTGATCCTTGCGACGCCATGGGCGCCAATCTGATTAATCAGGTCTGCGAAGCGCTTAAACCCAGGATCGAAGAACTCACCGGCGAAAAAGTCGGGCTTTGCATTCTCTCAAACTTAGTCGACGGAAAACTTGCCGTGGCAGAAGTTGTGGTTCGCGGAATTGACCCGGTAGTCGGCAGGGGGATTCAAGAGGCCGTGAGTTTCGCGAAAGCGGACCCCTATCGTGCGGCAACTCACAACAAAGGGATCCTGAACGGAATCGACCCCATTTTGATTGCCACCGGAAATGACTGGCGCGCTGTCGAGGCAGGCGCTCATGCCTATGCCGCAAGAAGTGGTCGCTACCAGCCCCTTTCGGATTGGTGGATGGATGGCGCGGATTTACGCGGAAAAATCGAGCTCCCGATGGCCGTTGGAATCGTGGGCGGCGTGACCCGAACTCATCCGACCGCGCGCGTCTCGCTCAAGATCATGAAGGTCGCCAAGGCGGAGGAGCTCGCGCGAATTTGCGCAGCAGTTGGGCTCGTGCAAAACCTAGGTGCCCTCAAAGCACTCGCCACTGTCGGAATTGTGAAAGGTCACATGCATCTTCATGCGGCCAATCTTGCAATTGCGGCCGGGGCTGAGATTCATGAGATCGCGTCCGTTCGAACGCGTCTTGCCGAAGTGCTTCGAGTCGAAAAGAAGATTAATCTCTCTCACGCTAAACAGATTCTTGAGGCGCTCCGTGGCAGCAAGGCCGACACCGAGTTCGCCTGAAATCGTGAAAATGCCGAGCTCATCCATTCCGGCAAAAGTTTTTCTTTTGGGTGAGTACGCGGTTCTTTCGGGCGCGCCCGCGCTGGTTGCGGCCATTGGGCCGCGTTTCTCTCTGGGTCCCGTTTCCACGGGAGCCGTTTCGACCCGCAATGCGAGCGACGATTTTTTTCTTCGAAACTCCATTCATCCCGAAAGTCCCGCAGGGCGATTGCTTGCGAGTGTGAGCTCCCCTGAACTGGATGGACTTGCTTTCGAAGATCCGTTTCATGGGCAGGGCGGATTTGGGGCATCGACTGCGCTTTTTGCGCTCATTTACAAAAAGCTCGGCAAAAGTTTGGGATGGGATCTTTCGTGGCAGGCGGTGTGGAAACGCTATCGCGAGCTGACGACTTCGGCGCAGCCTCCGAGCGGCGCTGACTTGGTCGCACAGTGGACGGGGGGCGTGTGTGGGTTCGACCCTTCAACTCTTACGGTCGAAAACCTCTCGAGCGCTTTTGATTGGAAAAAAATCATCGTGTTCTCCGCCACGCATCAGACCGGCCGAAAAGTCCGCACTCATGAGCACCTCGCGGAACTGGGGAGGGGGGACCGGAGTGAAATGTCAGCCAGTCGACAAGAGCTGACTCAAAAACTTTCTCACATCATCCAAGATGCTCGGGTTGCGATTGGGTCGTGCGACCCAGAGTCGTTGGGTCTAGCTTTTACTCGTTACGCCGAAACGCTTTGCAAATGGGATTTAGAGATCGCATCGACCACGCAGGATCGAAGGCATCTCGCAGCGATTTCGGGTGTGCTTGGAGTCAAGGGGGCAGGAGCGCTTCAATCCGATGCGATCATCGCGTTAGTCAGTGATCGTTGCGATCGTAATCAGGTGGTGGCTGAAGCCACGGCGCGTGGACTCAAGCTCGTAACCTCGGCCCTGATCCCAGATGTCGGAGTTTCTGATGTCTGAAGCTTTATTTACCGCGCGCGCACCCTCGAATATCGCGCTCATCAAGTACATGGGCAAAGACGACTCCGAACTCAATTTGCCCGCAAACGGGAGCCTTTCGCTCACCCTAAGTCGACTTTGTTCGGTGGCGCAAATCCGGCGTTTGGAATGCGCGGGGCAGGAGCCGAAATCGAAGTGGGTGGCCGAAGCGCCGATTGATGCGCGGGTCGAGCTTTCGCTTGAGAGTCCGCTCTTAGGGGACGCGGGAGTGGGTCGGATCCTTCGGCATGTTGAGCGCGTGCGAAAAGCTTGTGGAGAAATTTTTGCGGGCTACGAAATCGAGCTGGCGGCTCCGGCTGACTTTGAACTGCGCGCGGCAAATACTTTTCCTCCATCAGCGGGAATCGCCTCAAGCGCCTCAAGCTTCAGTGCCGTCACGTTGGCGACGGCCCACGCCTGCGCAAAGAATTCGGCGCGATTTTGCGAGGTGTTTGACGAAAGTTTAGAATTCAAGCGAGAGCTCGCCTCCCTCTCAAGACAGGGGTCCGGAAGTTCCTGTCGTTCATTCGAGGGGCCGTGGGTTTTATGGGAAGAAACTCAAGCCGCGGGACTCTTGACCGGCGCCCGCTCGCAAAGCTCTGACCTGAGCCTTGACCTGAGCCTTAAAACGATGCCAGCCATGAGTGATTTCGTATTGATCGTCAGCGCTCAACCCAAGGCCGTGGGTTCGTCCGAAGCGCATCGCCGCGTAAAGGCCTCTCCTCTTTGGGACGGAAGAGCGGAGCGGGCACAGGAAAGATTGCGCGACATCGAGGCGGCGATTGGCGAGGCGGATCTTCCAATGATCGCGCGAATCGCGTGGTCAGAAGCCTGGGAGATGCACAGCCTGTTTCACACGTCTGCCGAGCCCTTCACCTATTGGGAGCCAGCGACCTTGGATGCGCTCAGTTTTTTTGCGCCTTTTGTCACTGGGAGTGAAGCTACGCGAGCGGGCCTGAGTACCCCGATCGTTACTTTGGATGCGGGTCCAAACGTTCATGTCCTTGTGCCGACTCGCGAGGCACCGCAATGGCGTGAGATGATTTCAAAACGATTTCCAAATTGGGCTCTGCTCGAAGACGAGCAGGGAGCTGGCGCAGCGATTCTCAAAGGGCCCGGTCACCTGGGATTGCAGCAAGGCACGCTCCGAGGAATGAAATGAACTGGCAGGCTTTTGAAACTTACGCTCCTGCAAAATGGGTCTTGGCTGGAGAGCACGCCGTACTCCGAGGGGCCACTGCTGTAGCGATCCCTCATTCTGGACTTGGCCTCAAACTTAAATTTAATCCAAACGGGGCAAAAAACAGCTCTTTTGAGGTGACTCCCAAAAGCGCCGAGAGCCTGATCGTGGATTTGCTGAAAGCCGTGGATGACTCACTTCCGCTTCCCGGGTTTCCGCGTGGGCTCTTGCAGCTTGAAGGCAATATCCCTTCTGGCGCGGGCTTTGGCTCATCGGCAGCTCTGTGTGTGGCTCTGACGCGCTGGCTGTCGGGTCCCTTGGGAATTGCAGCGCGGGATGAGTCGGACTTTGCCACCCGCTTGGAGCATCGCTTTCACGGTCGCAGTAGCGGAATGGATGTAGCCGTTTGCGCCTTGGGTGAGCCCATCGCCTTTTCGATGGAAAAAGGGGCTCAATCGTTGGGAATTCGGCGGTTT